>JALZNB010000166.1 GCA_030857905.1 Actinomycetota bacterium | reverse complement strand
GAGCGGGCGTCACCTGCGGGGTGTCCATGCCGATCTGAAGGACCGCCCGGCCGGGAAAGCGTGCGGCCACGTCGGCGTGCGCGTTGGCCAGGCGTTGCGGGAAGTCGTTTCCCCGCTGCGGAAGCACGACACACCGACGCAACAGCGTTTCCAGTTCATCGCGCCGCCGCGCGTCCGCTACAGCACCGGTCATGGCCACTACCGGGGTCACGCCGGGGGTCGCCAAGACCGCGTCGAGGGTGTCCAGCAGCGCCGCCGCCGCGATGTCCGCGGCCTGCTCCGGCGACGCGATCGGCATCAGTCGGGTCTTGGCGAGTCCGGCCACCGGAGCCTTGGCCACTACCAACAGACAGCTCATCGGAGCACTCCCGCCATATCGCGCACAGCGCGCAGCGTCCCCCGGACCGACCCGGAGACCTTCGACTTGGTGCCGAGCGCGCGCGGTCGATAAGCGACGTTCATCTCCACGACCGGCCACCGTGCCTCGGCTGCCCGGATCAGCAACTCCAACGGATAGCCGAACGCCCGGTCTTCGACGCCCAGTGCCAGAAGGTCGGCACGTCGTACCGCGCGGGCGGGCGCGATGTCGGTGACCGGCAACCCACGGCGACGCAGCAGGGACGCCAGCACGGCGTTGCCTGCCCTGGCGTGCCACGGCCACACCCCTCTGGACACCGGCACTCGTTTGCCCACGGCGAGCTTCGTTCGTCCGTCGGCCAAGGCGGCCACCAGCGCGGGCAGTTCGGCCGGATCGAGCGAACCGTCGGCGTCGAGGAAACACACGATGTCGGCCGTCGCGTGCTCCAGGCCGGTGTGCACGGCGGCGCCGTAACCCTTACGCGGTTCGAGTACGACCTTCGCGCCATGCGCGGCGGCCACATCGGGCGAGCCGTCGGTCGATCCGTTGTCCACAACAATAGCCCGATACCCGGCTGGCATGGCCGCCAAAACATCGGGGAGCGCCGCGGCCTCGTCCAGACACGGCAACACCACATCCACCTGTTCCATGACTACACGCTAGAGCGCAGGCGGATACTCGGAAACTCTTGCGGCGCTTACCAAAGAGTGACATCGGATCAAGTCTTACGAAGATCTGACGCGCCTCGGTTTCGCGCTGCGGGCCATCGCCACCAGGGCTAGCATCGCGTTCCTTACGGAGTGCTGACGAACGGCGTGCCGGGCCACGGTCCACGGTGTCCTCGATTACCGTCCGCGTCGTGTCCACGCGGTCCACCACCTTCACCCGCTGGGGCGACGTGCTCGCCGCAGCCCTCGCCTTGGCCCTGGTCGCCCTCGCCAGTCTCGTGGGTTGGGCCAACGACTTCCGGCTCATGGGTCCAGACGGCTACCCCGACGCTCCCACCTACTTCGGTGAATGGCCGATCCTGGGCGAATTCCTCCCCCATGTCGGGATCGGCACCCCGATGGCGGTCGTCGTCGCCGTCGCCGTGATCGCCTACGGCCCGGTCCTCGTCACTCGCCTGTCCTGGCGCAAGGCCCTCGCGATCACTTATGGCGCGTCAGTGGCCTGGACGTTCTCGCTCGCCTTGATCGACGGTTGGCACCGCGGCATCGTCAAGAGGCTGACGACGCGCGACGAGTACCTGTCCGCCGTCGGGGGCATCACCGACATCCCGACCATGCTGAGGACCTTCACCAGTCGCATCCTGGACTTCCAGCCGGACTCGTGGATCACCCATGTGTCCGGCCACCCACCCGCCGCGACCTTGGTGTTCGTCTGGCTAGACCGTATCGGCCTCGGCGGTGGCGCGTGGGCGGCCGTGGTGTGTGTGCTGGTCGGCGCGCTGGTCGTGGTCGCCGTGCCGGTGACGGTGTCGGTGCTGGGCGCCCCGGAACGAGCTCGGGCCGTGCTGCCGTTCATGGCACTCATGCCGGGCGCCGTCTGGATGGGAGTGTCGGCGGACGGCTTGTTCGCGGGCGTGACCGCGGTGGGAATCGCACTGCTCGCCATCGGGGCGCGCACACAACGGTGGTCGCTGTGCGTCTTCGCGGGCGTGGTGCTCGGGATCGGCGTCTTCCTGTCCTATGGCCTGCTGTTGATGGGCGCGATCGCCCTCGCGGTCGTGATGATCGCCCGGAGCTGGCGAGCGTTGGTGTGGGCGGTGCCGGGCGCGCTAATCGTGGTCGCGGTGTTCGCCATCGCCGGGTTCTGGTGGCTCGACGGCTATCACCTCGTGGTCGAGCGGTACTACCAGGGCATCGCCACGGACCGGGCATACGAGTACTGGGTGTGGGCCAACCTGGCGTGCCTGGTCCTGGCGATCGGCCCGGCCACCGCCGCCGGGCTTCGGCGAGTCCTGGTGACGGGATGGTCCGGGTTGCGTCGGCCCCCCGAAGGCGGCTCCGTCCTGCGCGATCCGGTGGTGGTGCTGGCCTGCGGCGCCATCGTGGCCGTGCTCGCCGCGACCGTGTCAGGGCTGTCGAAGTCCGAGGTCGAGCGGATCTGGCTGCCGTTCGCGGTGTGGCTGGTGGTCGCCGCCGCCATGCTGCCCGCGCGGTCGCATCGGTGGTGGCTGGCGGCGCAGGCCGTGACCGCGCTCGCGGTGAACCACGTGCTCCTGACGAACTGGTGAGAGGCGAGGCCGATGACTGAGCCAACCGGGCTTGTCCTCGTCGTTGACGACGACAGCACTGTGGCCGACGTGGTGCGCCGCTACCTCGAACGCGCCGGTCACCGGGTGGCACTGGCGACGACCGGCGAGGACGCGCTGCACTGGGCCGCCGAGCATTCACCCGACCTGGTGGTACTCGATCTGATGCTGCCGGGTATCGACGGCCTGGAGGTGTGCAGGCGACTCCGCGAGCGCAGTTCGGTGCCGGTCGTGATGCTGACCGCGCTGGGGGAGGAGGAGAACCGCATCGTCGGTCTCCAGCTCGGCGCCGACGACTACGTCACCAAACCGTTCAGCCCGCGTGAACTCGCGCTGCGCGTGGACTCGGTGCTCCGCCGCTCACGCGCCTCGGCCCAGCCGATGCCGCACCAAGTCGTCGACGGCAACCTCCGGCTCGACGCGGGCGCGCGCAAAGCGTCACTTGACGGCAGGAGCCTCGCCCTGACCACCCGCGAGTTCGACCTGCTCGAATTCCTGCTCGGCAACCCGGGCGCCGCATTCACCCGAGAACAACTCCTCGATCGGGTATGGGGCTGGGAATTCGGCGACCAGTCCACTGTGACCGTCCACGTGCGACGGTTGCGCGAGAAGATCGAACTCATTCCGGCCAAGCCGACCCGCATCGTCACCGTATGGGGCGTCGGCTACCGCTACGACCGGACCGACTGACGTGCCGCGGCCCATCCCATGTCGTCGAGAGGCGTGACCAATGGTCGAGTCCGGTGAGTCGCTGGATCGAATTCTCGGACACCTGCTGCACATCCTGCCGTTCGCGCTGGCGCTGGTACTGCCGGTTGTCCTGCTCGGTGCGCTGCTGCTGCATCTGCTCCGCAACGGCGCGCTGTCGACCACGCTGACCGTGCTCGCCGTGATACCGGTCGCGGCGATGGTCGCTGAAGTGGTGGGAATCAGCGGGTTCATGTTCACCACGATGCTGACCACGATGCTGCTGGTCTGCCTGCTCGTCGCCCTGGTCACAGTGCCGGTGGCGGTGTTCCTCGGCAGGCGCATCGCCCGGCGGAGCGTGTGGGAGCGAGAGGCGCGCGAACGGGAGCGAGCGGCGGAGGCGTCCCGCCGTGAACTCGTGGCGTGGATCAGCCACGACCTGCGCACACCGCTGGCGGGCATCCGCGCGATGGCCGAAGCACTCGCCGACGGCGTCGTGTCGTCGCCGGAAGAGGTCGCGGGGTACGCCCACCGCATCGGCGGGGAGACCCGCCGCCTGTCGACCATGGTCGACGACCTGTTCGAGTTGTCCCGCATCACCGCGGGCGCCCTGCGCCTGACCCTGTCCGCCGTCCCACTCCAGGACATCGTCAGCGACGCGCTGTCCGCGCAGGTGCCGGTGGCGCAGCGCAAGCGGGTCACCGTTCTCGCCAACGCGAACGCCTGGCCGGTCGTTCTCGGCAGCGACCCCGAACTCGCGCGCGTCGTACGCAACCTGGTGTCCAACGCCATCCGCCACACGCCACCGGACGGCACCGTCGCCGTCGACATCAGCATCGACGGCGAGCACGCCGTGCTGTCGGTCGACGACACGTGCGGCGGAATCCCCGAAGGCGAACTCGGCAGGGTCTTCGACGTGGCATTCCGGGGAAGTGCCGCCCGGACACCGAGCGCGGAAGGGGACGAACCGGTCGGCGGCGGACTGGGCCTCGCCATCGCGAAGGGACTGGTGGAGGCGCACGACGGCGTGATCGACGCCAAGAACCACGGTCCGGGCTGCCGATTCCAGGTCAGGCTCCCGCTGGCCGTCATGTGACGCGGCGACCGCCGACGTTCCGCGAGATCGCGGGGCTTGGTGATTATGGGCGCCGCCGGGTGACTCGCCCAGAACCTTCGGGTGCTGGGTGAGCCATGTGAGGGCCTTTCAGCCGTTGCCTATGCCGGTTCCCGCAACGGAGCCGTGGCGAACTCCCTGATGCCGTCCGCGAACGTCACCGCCGCGTCGAAGCCGAGCACCTTGCGTGCCCCCGCCGGATCGGCGACGACGTGCCGCACGTCGGCAGGCCGAGCGCCGCCGACGATCCGCGGAGCCGGACCGTCGCACGCGGCCGACAGCGCGGTCGCCATGTCGCCGATGGTGTGCGGGTCGCCGGAGCAGATGTTGAGCGCGGTGAGAGCACCCGGTTCACCCGATGTCTCGGCTGCCAGCACGTTGGCCATCGCCACATCGTGCACGTGGACGAAGTCCCGGCGCTGCTTCCCGTCCTCCAACACGGTCGGCGCTTCGCCGCGTTCCAGTGCCGAGCGGAACAGCGAGGCGACCCCGGCGTACGGGGTGTCGCGCGGCATCCGGGGACCGTAGATGTTGTGGTAGCGCAACGCCCACACGTCACCGCCGGTCTGTGCCGCCCACGCGGCGGCCAGGTACTCCTGCGCGGCTTTGGTCGCCGCGTAGGTGCTGCGCGGGTCGATCCGCGCGTCTTCCGGAACCAGTCGCGGCTCCAATGCCGCGCCACACGCCGGACACGGCGGCTCGAAGTTCCCCGTATCGATGTCGGCCACTTTCCGGCGACCAGGCCGAACCACCCCATGCCGGGCACACTCGTAACGGCCCTCGCCGTAGACGACCATCGACGACGCCAGCACGAGCCTGCGGATGTTCACCCGGTGCATGGCCGCCAACAGCACAGCCGTCCCGAAGTCGTTGTGCGAGGCGTACTCCGGCGCGTCCGACGGATCCAACCCGTGCCCGACGACAGCCGCCTGGTGACACACCAGGTCCACATCACCCAACAACGTCGCCAACAGTTCGCCGTCGCGCACATCCCCACGCACCAGGCGGTGCCGATCGGTCCACGCGGGCGCGTCGGCGGTGCCGTGCGCCTGCGGAAGCAGGTTGTCCAGCAAGACGACGTCGTGGCCGCGCTCGGTCATCAGGTCGGCGACGTGGGAGCCGACGAACCCGGCCCCACCGGTGATCAGCACTCGCATACCCCGACGCTAAGGGTGCGGCCGGGTTCGCGCTCGCGCAGCGGCCCCACCGTCACAAATCCGTCAGGTTCGGTTGTTTCGCCTGACCGCGGGGACACGGGTCACCTTCACCGGCCTCTCTAGCCGGACACGACTACGGTTGAGCCCATGGAACGCAGCGCGCAACGGCTCGGCAGGGCCCTCATCGTGATCGTGGATGACAAGGTGGCGCACGGGGAGCATGAGGACACAGTCGGACCGTTGGTGACCGAGCTGCTCGAAGAAGCGGGCTTCATCGTCGACGGTGTCGTGGTGGTGGAAAGCGAGACAGTCGCCATCCGCAACGCGCTCAACACCGCCGTCATCGGCGGCGCCGACCTGGTCGTCACCTCCGGCGGCACGGGCGTGTCCCCGCGCGACGTCACCCCCGATGCCACCCTTGGCGTGCTCGACCGTCCGATCCCGGGCATCGCCGAAGCCCTGCGCTCCTCCGGCCTCGCTGCGGGCGCCGTGGACGCCGGGGTCTCCCGTGGGCTCGTCGGCGTGTCCGGCAGCACCCTCGTGGTCAACCTGGCCGGTTCGCGCAGCGCGGTCCGCGACGGCATGGCGACCCTGACCTCGCTCGTCCCTTACGTCATCGGTGAGCTGTCCGGCCTGGAAGGCAACTGATCCACACCTGCCCGTCTTCGGAGGGGTCGGCGCCAAGCCGAGCCGGTAACCACCCGTCTCGGCCACTCAGGCGCTGTGGCGTGGGTGTTCCGACGAGATGGTGACGCGTTTCCCGCGCAGCCATCGCCGCGGCTCGGTCTGCTCATAGGTCTTGTCAGCGTGCGGCTTGCCCGGCCACATGATCAACAAGGCGAAAGATCACCACGCAGTTCACGGTCCCGGGCCTGGGCGCCACCCGGCCGGCCGCTGGGTGTCGTCGGGACTGCCCCGCGCGAATCACGCCGCCGGACGACCGTGCCGACCTTGTCCGTAATGAGGCACGGGACTGTGCCGACCTTGTCCGCGCGTCAGGCACGGTCAGCGGGGTCGTCGCGGCGTGGCGTGGTGATCCGCGGCGGGCGCCTCAGCCCTCGTGGTGCGGGGGCCGGTTGCTCTCGTACCAGTCGTCTCCTTCCTGGGTGGGTGGTGTTGGGTCGCGCTCGTCCTTGGTGGTGTCCGGCAGGACGTCACCGAAGATGACGTCGATTTCGCGGCGACGGCGGGGCATGTCGCTGGGGGAGGGGCGCTCGGTCATGGTCGTTCTCCCCGAATCATAGAAATGGGCGACTTCTGGTCGATGCCGCCAGGTCTGACTCGATCAGCGGCCGCGCTGCTGCTGCTGCTGCTGCTGCTGGCGGAGCAGATCGCGGATCTCGATGAGCAGCTCGACGTCGGTCGGCTCGGACGGACCGGCCTCCTGGCCGCGCTTGCGCCGCTCCTTGAGG
>JALZNB010000157.1 GCA_030857905.1 Actinomycetota bacterium | reverse complement strand
GGTTCGGGCGGATGCTGGTCCTCGCACTGGTGGTCGTGATCGCTTTCTCGGTGCTGTGACGTGCTGACACCTGGCGATCGACTCGGGAAATAGCCAGACCGCCTAGGATGTTGAACACGGTAACCATCACACCTGGCGAGTAGTCGACGTCGGGGCAGGCATAGGAGACGATTCGCCCGTGACCTCGGAAGCCGGGTCGCACGAGCTGCGGGAAGCCGCCGAGGCGCACGAACACTCGCCGGATCGTCCCTCGGTGCTCACCGCCCACCGCAGACCGACGCTCACGCTCACCGCGGCCGGTGACCTGCTCCGTGCCCTCGCCGCGCCGGTACGCATCGCCATCGTGCTGGAACTGCGCGAGTCGGATCGCTGCGTGCACGAGCTGGTGGACACCCTCGGTGTCGCCCAGCCGCTCATCAGCCAGCACCTGCGCGTGCTGAAGTCCGCGGGAGTCGTCTACGGCGAACGTCACGGACGGGAAGTCGTCTATCGACTTGTCGACGAGCATCTGTCGCATATCGTGGTGGATGCCGTTGCCCACGTGGAGGAAGGCGACCCTCGTTGACGACGACCGACCGCTCCTCAGCCACAGTCCCCGGCAAACGGTCCACGCGCCAGCGCACGGCCGTGGCCAACCTTCTCGGACAACTCGATGATTTCCGCTCAGCGCAGGAGTTGCACGAGGAACTCCGCAAACGAGGCGAGGGCATCGGGCTGACAACCGTCTACCGGACGCTTCAATCACTCGCTGACGCGGGCGAAATCGATGTATTGCGCATCGACTCGGGCGAGGCGATCTACCGACGGTGTTCGAGCCACCACCATCACCACCTGGTGTGCCGCAACTGTGGGCACACCGTCGAGGTGGAAGGCCCGGCGGTGGAACAGTGGGCCGAGCGGATCGCCGAGGAGAACGGGTTCTCCGAGATCAGCCACACGGTAGAGATCTTCGGCACCTGCGCGGCGTGCAGCTAGCGATCGGCTGAGGCAGAGCGACACGCAGGCTTCAGGCGCAGCCAGCGACGTGGGGCCAGCCGCAACGCACCGCCAGCGTCGCGGGACCAGCTGGCTACGCGCGGCTGGGCGAGATCGCGAAAGTTGCGGGAACAGCCGGTACGAGCACTGCCCCGCGCCTACACACGACTGGGCGAGTGGTCGAGATCGCAAAGTTGCGGAAACCGTCGACTACGAACACTGTCCCGCGGCTACACACTGGGCCAGTGGTCGAGATCGCGAACCTGCCCGCGCTTTGGCAGCGGCACTGGAAACAGGTCGATGCCAGGCCAACGTCACGAGCCGCGCCGCTTGAGGCGAGTCAGGGAGCGACACGCCTTCCTCCAGTCGACCCCGGTGCGCGCCTGATCACGACGCCGAAAGCTCGAAGGCGATCATGATGAGTAAGAGGTGCTGGCAACACGCTTGAAGTAGGCGCGCACGACGGGGTGAGCGGCACAGCCTCGACCGCAGCTCATGACCCAGTCGAGGTGAGCGAAGCTACGTGCGCCTGCCTTGGTGGGCCGATGTCGAGAACGATGTCATCGAATCAACCCTTCGCGTGAGCGTCTTTGGCGCCACGGGGTCAGCCCTCGTAGGGGTTCTCGGGTTGCTGAATCTGGAAGAGGCCCGTGAGGTTCAGCGTCGGCACGTAGTCGGTCTCCTTGGTGGCCGTGCCCGGTTCGACCTGGCCGATCGCCTCGACCCACATGTCGTTGGCGAGGCCGTCGGTGCCTGGGCCGTCGAGTTTGACCTTGGTCGGGAACGCGTCGGCGGCACAACAGGCGATGGAGAGTCTGGCGAGGTAGACGACGTCGTCCTGGGTGACGATGAAGCCGGTGAGGCGGACCGTCCGGCCGTTGAGTGAGTCGCCCTCGTCCCAGGCCGCGCGTGCCGCGAAGTCGCCCATGGGCAGCGACACGATGTCACCTTGCGGGATCGCCGGGAAGAGTGAGGAGCCGTCGTCGGCTGCGGCTCGGGTCGAGGCGGCCCTGTTCTCTCCGCGCAGGACCGAGTCGGCGCCGAGGGCCTGCGGTGTCACCAGGAAGATCGCCAGCACCGGCAGCAGCAGCAACCAGGCGCTGCGGGAGGCGTGGTGGTGGTCGCCGTGCTCGTCTTCACCGGCGTGGTCGACGTCCGACGGGCCGGTGGCGGACGCCTGCGTGGGGGCACCGATGGCCGCTTCCATCTTCCGTGCCGACAGCAGATCACGCAGGATCGAGATCGCGGCCAACAAAACCATGATCACGCCGCCCGCGATGAGCCAGTACCGGTGCGCGGGTTTGACGTAGAGCAGGTGGGCGCTGGTGAAGGAGATTTTCAGCAACGCGCCGCCGACCAGGACCAGCAGGATGTTCTGGGTCTCGCGCCTCATGCGGCACCTCCGAGGAACAGTTCGCCCGCGATGACCGCGCACACCACGGCGACGACGAAGGTCGCCGGGCCGAAACGGATCGCGAACGCCTTGCCGAACGTGCCGACCTGCAGGGCGAACAGCTTGACGTCGATGGCCGGGCCGACCACGAGGAACACGAGCTTGGCCAGCAGCGGCATCCCCGAGATGGAGACGGCGACGAAGGCGTCCGCCTCACTGCACAGCGCGAGCAGCACGGCGAGGACGGCCATCACGATCACCGCGACCACGATCTGTCCGCCCAACGTGGTGACCCACTCGCGCGGGATGATCACGTTGAGCAGGGCGGCGGCGAGACCGCCGACGACCAGGAACCCGGCCGCGTCGACCAGGTCGGCCCTGGAGGTCTCGAAGAACACCCGCCAGCGGGAACGGCCGTCGCTCTCCGGCAGGCGGCGCAGTGCGCGCTCGATGATCCATTCGGATTTGCCGAAGCGGGCCCACAGCCAGCCCATGACGATCGCGGTGCCCAGGGACGCGACGAGTCGGGCGATGACCATGCCCGGGTTGTCCGGGAACGCGACGTTGGTGGCGACCAGGACGATGGGGTTGACCGCGGGCGCCGCCAGCAGGAACGCCAGTGCCACCGACGTGGGCACCCCCTGCTGCATGAGCCGTCGCGCGACCGGCACCGCGGCGCATTCGCAGGTCGGGAGCGCGACACCCGCGACTCCGGCGACCGGTACCGCGAACGCCTGCTTCTTCGGCAGCATCTTGTTCAACGCGCTGGCGGGCACGAAGGCCGCGATGGCGCCGCTGACGAGGACCCCGAGCACCAGGAAGGGCAGTGCCTGCACACAGACCGCGACGAAGGTCGTCATGAAGGTCTGGACACGGGGAGCGTCGAGCCAGGACGTGAGCAGGCTCTGCCCGAGCAGTGCGATGACGAGCACCCCGCACAGCACTTCCAGTGACGTGATCCGCCACTTGGGCTGTTGTCCCGTAGCGGTCTCGGCCGCCGCCTGCCGCTCCGCGAGCGCGACAGATCCCTTGGTGACGGGCTGATCACCTACCGACCCGTGATCACTCACCTGCGCGCCGGAACCCGCATCACCAGTCGATGACGCATCGGTGGTGTCGCCAGGCCCGGACCCATGCGCCTTCATTAACCCGTCGCTCGTTCCGGGAGCCGGAATCGCCGCGTTCCCGATCTCTCGGTCGGCGGCGAGTGATGCCTCGACGGCGTCGTTCCCCTCGGGGACAACTGGGGGTTTGTCGCTCATGAGCGCTGACCACGTGCCGTGGTCCGCCTGTGCCTGGATGTCACCCGGCGAATGATGCCGGCTGGCGCTCAGCCGCGGGACCCGCCACTTGAACTTTGTTCACCTGCTTTTCCCAGCAGTTCGGTGCGCAACTGGGAAGCCGTGGAAACCACCAGCATGAGCAGGGTGCCCAGTGCGGGCCCGCCGAGGCCGTCGGCCGGGAAGGCGTAGCGCAGGGTCACGTCCATCCCCCGATCGGTGTGCACGACGCCGAGGGTGCCGAAGAGACCCTGTCCCGCGCGTTCGGCGGCGGAGACCGACAACGTCGGATCGTCGGGCAGGTCCCACGCCACGACGCAGGTGAGGCTCAGGACGATGAGGCCCTCGGCGAGTTGCATCGCCTGCACGGCGCACGGCACGTCACCGTGGCGGAAGGTCAGCGCGCCGTCGTCGTCGACGTTGACGTCGTGGTAGTGCTCCAGCGACGCACGGGCCTTGCTCAGCAGGTCGGCGGTGTTGACCGCTTCACTGGTCATGCTCCTCCTCGGGTTTCCAGTCGCGCGGCGACTTCGGCGGAATCGGCTGCGGCGCCGAAGCGTCGATCTCGACGGGCGTAGGTTTCGACGGCTCGCCACAGGTGTAGACGGTCGAAGTCGGGCCACAGGATGTCCTGGAACACCAACTCCGCGTAGGCAGACTGCCAGAGCATGAAGTTGGAGGTGCGCTGCTCCCCCGACGGCCGGATGAACAGGTCCACGTCCGGCATCTCGGGCTGGTACAGATATCGCCCGATCGTGCGTTCGTCGACCCGTTCCGGGTTGATCTTGCCCGCGGCCGCGAGCCGGGCGATTTCCCTGGCGGCGTCCCCGATCTCGGCCCGGCCGCCGTAGTTGATGCACATGGCGAGGTTGAGGAGGTGGTTGTCCTTCGTCCGCTCTTCGGCGACTTCGAGCTCCTTGATGACGCTCTGCCACAGCCGGGGCCTGCGACCGGCCCACCGCACCCGGACACCGATGTCGTCCAGCTCGTCGGTGCGGTCACGGATGACGTCACGGGAGAATCCCATGAGGAACCGGACCTCGTCCGGGCTGCGCCGCCAGTTCTCCGTGGAGAAGGCGTACAGCGAGAGCCATTGCACGCCCATGTCGATGCAGCCTCTGGCGACCTCGACGACCTGGGCCTCACCGCGTTTGTGGCCCTCGATGCGGGTCAGGCCGCGCTGGTTGGCCCAGCGACCGTTGCCGTCCATGACGATGGCGACGTGCTTGGGCACGAACTCGATGGGGATGATCGGCGGTAGCGCACCGGAGGGGTGCGGCTCGGGGGGCGCGATCGGGCGGCCCGCCTCCCGCCTGCTGGTCCGACGCCGTCGCAGCACGACATACTCCTTCGCGAAGACCTGTGGGGATTGGTTCGTGACCCTACTGACCGCGGGTTCGGTCCCCTGCTTCGGGATTGTCGTGCGGAGGAGTACCGGAGGGGTCTGTCTACTGTGGAGTGACCGTGGGGGCGGGGCGTCGGCGTTCCACCAGGGGCAGTGACCGCAGTTGGCGTTCCAGGTGCCATTGCAGCAGCGCGGCCACCAGGCCGCTCGCTTCCCGTCTGGCCGGTTCGCTCGCCCGTTCCGCGACGTCCCAGATGCCGTTGACCAGCGCGTCCATCAGGTTCAGGACCTCGGATGGCGGACTGGCCGAGCCCGGGGGTTTGCAGCGCGGACACACCGAACCACCGGCCTGGACGCTGAACGCGCGGTGGGGACCCGGTTCACCACATCGAGCGCATTCGTTGATGGCGGGCGACCACCCGGCGAAGCCCAAGGCACGCAACAGGAAGGCGTCGAGTACCAGGGACGAGTCGCGCTCGCCGTCGGCCAGGGCGCGGAGGGCGCCCGCGACCAACAGGTACAGCCGCAGGACCGGTTCGCCCTCTTCGGCGGACATCCGGTCCGCGGTCTCGAGGACCGCGCATGCCGCCGTGTAGCGCCGGTAGTCGCCCACGATGCCCGCGCCGAAGGCGTCGATGGTCTGGACCTGGGTGATCACATCGAGCGTGCGGCCGGTGTAGAACTGCACGTCGACGTGGGCGAACGGCTCGACCCGCGCGCCGAGGCGGGAGGTCGTCCTACGGACCCCTTTGGCCACGGCGCGCACCTTGCCGTGGCGCTGGGTGATGAACGTGATGATTCGGTCGGCTTCACCGAGTTTCTGCACGCGCAGCACCACACCGGTGTCGCGGTACAGGCTCACCGGATCAGTCTAGACGGCGATAGCGCTTACACCGACAGCTCGATGAACGGCGCGAATGGAAGGTTGCGGATCACGAACCAGACAGTCAGCACGGCGATGGCCACGGGAGGCGTCCAACGCCACTGCAGCCAGCTCCACTGTTCCCGGCCCCGCACTCTGGCCACCGTCCACGCCACCAAGCTCCAGGTGAACAGTCCGAGGAAGACCAGGGATACGGCGTTGTAGTGCACCGCGTCGCCGATGCGGCCGTGCAGCAGGCTGTAGACCATCCGCAGGCCACCGCAGCCTGGACAGCACAGGCCGATGAGTGCCCTGGTCGGACAGACCGGCAGTGGCCCGCCTGGCGTGGTCGGGTCCGCGAGCAAGATGCCGACACAGCCCGTCGCCGCTACCGCGACCACCGCCAACGGCGGGCCGAGAGCAGCGGGTAGGGACCGCATCAGCGTCGGGAAAGGACGAGGACAGTGCTCGCGGCCCGGTCGTGGAAACCTCGGCGGCGTTCGGTGAACAGCGCGGCGACCGGGGTGACCACGGGCGTCACCAGGTACACCAACGCCCGCACGAACGCCTGGCGAAACGTCGGCGGGGTGCCGGTCACCGCGTGTACGACGTCGATCCCCATGATCTTCTTGCCCGGTGTGGTGCCGCGCCCGGCGACGAGGATGGTGTCGTAGAGCAGCCACAGCAGCAGTACGGCCAGCACCTTGGCCAGGACGACCGCGGCATCGTCCTGCTCCGGCATGATCAGGAACGCCGCGAGCACAGTGGGGACGCCGATCGCGATCGCGTCGATCAGCCGGGCGAACAGTCTGCCGCCGAGGGTGGCCAGCGGGATGTCGCCGAGGTCGCCGATGGTCGCGAATTCGAGGTCAGCGCGGTGCGCCCCGGTCATCAGAAGCCCAGTTTGCGCAACTGCTTCGGGTCGCGCTGCCAGTCCTTGGCCACCTTGACGTGCAGGTCGAGGTAGACGCGGGTGCCGAGCAGGGCCTCGATCTGCTTGCGCGCTGTCGTGCCGACGGCCTTGAGGCGCTCGCCCCGGTGACCGAGCACGATGCCTTTCTGGCTGGAGCGCTCGACGTAGAGCAGGGCGTGAACGTCGATCATGTCGTCGCGGCCCTCGCGTGGGTTCATCTCCTCGATGGTGACCGCGATCGAGTGCGGCAGTTCGTCGCGCACGCCTTCCAGCGCGGCCTCGCGGATCAGTTCGGCGACCAGGGTGGCTTCCGGTTCGTCGGTCAGTTCGCCGCCGGGGTAGAGCTGCGGGCCCTCGGGCATCCGCGCGACCAGCAGATCGGTCAGGGTCGCGACCTGGAAACCGTCCACAGCCGACACCGGCACCAGCTCGGCGAACTCCATGACCTGTTGCAGGGCGAGCAACTGCTCGCCGACCCGGTCCGGTGACACCAGGTCGGTTTTGGTGACCACGCCGATGACCGGGGTGCGCTTGGCGACCTTGCTCAACTCGTTGGCGATGAACCGGTCGCCGGGGCCGACCTTCTGGTCGGCGGGCACACAGAATCCGACGACGTCCACTTCGGACCACGTCTCGCGGACGATGTCGTTGAGCCTGCTGCCCAGCAGGGTGCGCGGGCGGTGCAGGCCGGGGGTGTCGACGATGACGAGTTGCGCGTCGTCTCGGTGGACGATGCCCCGGATGGCGTGGCGGGTGGTCTGCGGCTTGCTTGAGGTGATCGCGACCTTGCTGCCCACGAGTGCGTTGGTGAGTGTCGACTTGCCCGCGTTGGGCCTGCCGACGAAACAGGCGAACCCTGATCGGTGGCTCTCGGTGCTGCTGGTCACCTGAGTCATTGTGCCTGTCGTCGCCTTGGCGGCGTGACGCGGTGCGTTCCCGGCGTCCGTGAAAGCGTCGCGACGCTGGATCGGCCCCCGTGGCCAGGCGTCGATGTGGCAGCCGCGAGGTGCTTCTCGACCTTCTGCGGTAGCGGCGTGACCAGTGGCTCGTCGGTCACTTCACGTCGACAACAGCGCCGGACGGGTCGGCGCGTAGCACGGGCGCCTCGGCGCCGAGGTCGCGAACGGCGGCGAGCGACTCGGCGTCGATTTCTCCCGATTCAGTGACCACCGCAGCGGCCTCCAGGCCGGACGCGCCGCTGGAGACGGCGGCGGCGATGGCGGCCTGAAGTGCGGTCAGCCGCAACGACGGGAGCGCGACCGTGGTGGCCGCGTAGGTGCGGCCGTCGGTGTCCCGCACGGCGGCGCCTTCAGCCGCCCCGGTCCGGGCTCGACTCGACCGGGCCAGGGTGATGATCTTGACGTCCTCGGGGTCCAGCTCAGCCACGTTCGGAGCTCCTCTCACGTTCCGGTTCGTCGGCGCCCGGTCGCACGCGTTCCGGCGCCGGTTCGGACGGCCGGACGACCACCGAGGTGATCCGTACCCGGCCCCGGTTGTCCTTGCCACCCTCGGCGCGGAACCGTAGTCCGCTGATCTCCGCTTCGGCCCCCGGCAGTGGCACACGTCCCAGGCGTTGGGCAAGCAGGCCGCCGACTGTCTCCACATCTTGCCCGTCGAGTTCGAGCCCGAACAGGTCTCCGAGGTCCTCGACCGGCAACCGCGAGCTGACCCGGACCGCGCCGTCGTCGAGGTGTTCGATCGGCGGCCGATCGTCGGTGTCGGACTCGTCGGTGATCTCGCCGACGATCTCTTCGAGGATGTCCTCGATGGTGAGCAGACCGGCGGTGCCGCCGTACTCGTCGACCGCGATCGCCATGTGGTTCTTGGACACCTGCATCTCGCGCAGGAGGTCGTCGAGGCGCTTGGTGTCCGGCACGAAGGTCGCCGCGACCATCAGATCGGCGACCGGGCGGGTCTCCGAGGACTCCATCCAGGCGCTGACCAGGCCCTTGAGGTTGATCACCCCGACGACGTCGTCCACGCTCTCGCCGATCACCGGCAGCCGTGTGTAGCCGGTGCGCAGCGACAGCGCGAGGGCCTGGCGCACGGACTTGGTCTGCTCGATCCAGACCATCTCGGTCCTCGGCACCATGACCTCGCGGGCGATCGTGCCGCGCAACTCGAACACCGAGTGGATCATCTCGCGCTCGTCGGCGTCGACGACCCCACGCTCCTGCGCCATGTCGACGAGTTCGCGCAGCTCGACCTCGGAGGAGAAGGGCCCCTCACGGAAGCCCTTGCCGGGGGTGATGGCGTTGCCGACCAGGATCAGAATCCGCGACAGCGGCCCGAGCACCGTGCCGAGCGCGCGGACGGGACCCGCCGCGACCAGGCCGACGCTGTACGGGTGCTGACGACCGAGGGTGCGCGGGCCGACCCCCACGAGCACATAGGAAGCGATGATCATGCCGAGGGCCGCGACCAGCCCGGCGACCCAGCCGGGGCCGATCGATCGCAGACAGACGACCGCGACCAGCACGGTCGCCGCCAGCTCGCAGCTCAGCCGCAGCAGAAGCAGGAGATTGATGTGTCTTGGACGCTCGTCGACCACGGCGAGCAGCTGCCGGGCGCCGGTTCGACCGGTACGGAGCAATCCCTCCACCCTGGCCTTGGACACCGCGGACAGCGCGGCGTCGGCCGCCGCGAAACACCCCGCGGCGAGAACCAGCACAATGGCGATGACCAGGAGACCGGCCGAGTCGGCTGACAACGAACCCTCCGCGCTCAGTGTTCTTTCGACCGGTCGGACTCGCTGAGCCCAACCGCGCCGAGCAGTTTGTCATCCTCGACGCGCTGCGCCGCCTTGCGCTTGGCCTCGGCGGCCGCGGTGCGGAAGTCGGCGAGGATGCGCTTCTGCAGCGTGAACATCTCGCGTTCCTCGGCGGGCTCGGCGTGGTCGTAGCCGAGCAGGTGCAGCACGCCGTGCACGGTGAGCAGGTGCAGCTCGTCGATCAGGCCGTGGCCCGCCTTGCGGGCCTGGTCCTTGGCGAACGCCGGGCACAGCACGATGTCGCCGAGCAGCGCGGGCCCGGCCTCCGGCGCGTCCGGTCTGCGCGCCGACTCCAGCTCGTCCATGGGGAACGCCATGACGTCGGTAGGGCCGGGCAGGTCCATCCACCGCTCGTGCAGGTCGGACATCACGTCCAGCTCGACGAGCAGGACGGACAGCTCGGCGAGCTTGCTGACGTTCATCCGGTCAAGGGCGAACCGGGCGGCCGCGACGATCGATGCCTCATCGACGGCCACCCCGGACTCATTGGCGATCTCGATGCTCACGCCGTCATTGTCCCTGGTGGGTTCAGCGGCCCTGTCTGCGGCCGCCCGCACGGACCGGGCCGCGGTGCGCTTCCTCGGCCTCGTCCTGGATGACCTGCCAGCGTTCGTAGGCGTCGACGATGTCGCCGACCAGTCGGTGACGGACCACGTCCTGGCTGGTGAGCAGCGAGAAGTGCACGTCCTCGACACCGTCGAGGATCTCCTTGACCACCCGCAGACCGCTGCGCTGCCCGCCGGGCAGGTCGATCTGGGTGATGTCGCCGGTCACCACGATCTTGGAGCCGAAGCCCAATCGGGTGAGGAACATCTTCATCTGTTCGGGCGTCGTGTTCTGCGCCTCGTCCAGGATGATGAAGGCGTCGTTGAGCGTGTTGTGCGTCAGCAGGTAGTCCTCGGTGACGTACAGCGAGTCGGCGGCGGCCACCTGGATGCACACCGCTTCCGCGCGACCAGCGGGGGCGATGCCGTCGATGAACCGCGTCGGCCGCTCGCCGCCACCTCCCTCGTGGTACTTCTCCCTCTTCCGGTCGAGCTGGAACGGTTCGATGCCCGCCGGGAGACGGATGTCGACTGTGTGCGGGCCTTCAGCGGGCTGGGTACGCGGGTATGCGACTCCACCCAACGAGCGGACGAGCTGGATCACCCCGTCCCGCAGCGAGGCTGACATCGTCGTGTACTGGATGCACGCGGTCCCCTGGTTCACCGATCCACCGTCGGCGTCGAGGATGCCTTGAAGGAGCGCGAGCCGGACTTCGGCGGTGTTGTGCTGGTAGGCGTCCGGGATGCACTCCGTGTGCGAGTGCAACACCTCGGTTGCCGGACTCTCCAAGGTGATGACCGCGCCCGATGTGCGAACCCGATCCGTCCGTGCCGGAATGGTCGATCCCGTCAGACGACCATCGCCGAGCTGGAGGCCGAAGGCATACGGGTCCATCGGGACGGGCCGCGCCGGATGGCACACCGGCGCGCTGAGCAGCGGCAGTTCGTACCGTGGGGCGTTCCCGGTACGAAGGTCGCCGATCATCTCCTTGGTCTCCAGCACACGCCAAGGCTTGTCGTGACTCGTCTTGACGGTCCAGAGGTGGTCGCCACAGCACAGGGTCGATGCCCCGTCTTGGGCGCTCACGCGGTAGATGTCCTTCTCGCCCTGCGGATACACGCCGAGCACCGGCGTCGGCTCGCCGTCGGAACCGATGACGAGATCACCGACGCGCAGCTCACCGATCGGCCTGAAGCCCTCGGGCGTCAGCACCTTGGTGAAGATCGGCTGCGCCCGTCCGCGCATGTAGGCCAGCGGGGCGACCTCGATCGTGCCCGCCTGCATCAGCCGGGGGATCATCTCCGGCTCGATCATGTCGTGCAGTGCGTCGTAGAGCGGACGCAGGTACGGGTCGATCTTGTCGAAGAGTGTGCCCGGCAGGAATCCGAGACGCTCCCCGGCCTCGACCGCGGGCCTGGTCAGGATGATGCGGCTGACCTGCTTGGCCTGGAGCGCCTGCACGGCCTTGGCCATCGCGAGGTAGGTCTTGCCGGTGCCTGCGGGACCGATGCCGAAGACGATCGTGTTCTCGTCGATGGCGTCGACGTAGTGCTTCTGGTTGAGCGTCTTCGGCCGGATCGTTTTGCCCCGGCGGGCCAGGATGTCGAGGCTGAGCACCTCGGCTGGCGACTCGTCGCCGCCCTCGGAGAGCATCGCGATGGTGCGCCGCACGGTGTCCGGGCCGATCTGCTGGCCCCGGCTCGCGAGCGTGACCAGCTCGGTGAACACCCGCTCGGCGAAGGCGACATCGGCCGACGCCCCGGACAGGGTGACCTCGTTGCCGCGCACGTGCACATCGGCGTCGAGCAGTTCTTCGGCGAGGCGCAGGTTCTCGTCGCGCGACCCCAACAGGGCGAGCACGGCCCCTTCCGGGATGGCGAAGCGCGACTGGGGGTCACGGCCTGGGGTGGTCTCGGCGGCAGATCGGGGATCTCCGGTCACGTGCTCTCGGTCCTGCCTTCTGCGCCCGGCGCGCTCGCGGTCAACTCCTGCTGGTGTCGATGCTAGCCCTGCGCGCGGACGGCGCGCACTGGAGAAACAGCTCAGCGACCGAAGTCGGTGAGCTGCTCACCGCCGAGAACGTGCAGGTGCGCGTGGAAAACCGTGCGGCAGGCGTCGTCGCCGGTGTTGACCACGAACCGGTACCCGGACTCGGCGATTCCCTCGATCTTGGCGACCTCGGCCCCGACCGCGATCAGTTCCGCGAGCAGCGCCGGGTGTTCGGCGAGATCCTTCACGTCCTGGTGATGTTCTCTCGGCACGACGAGGACGTGGACGCGCGCCTGCGGATTGATGTCCCGGAAGGCGTGGACGCCGTCGGTCTGGTGCACGACGGTGGACGGGATCTCGCCCGCGATGATCTTGCAGAACAGACAGTCGGTCATGCTCTGAGATTAGCGGTCGGTGCCGGGTGTCCGATGGAGACGAGGGCGCCGTGCGGGCGGTGAAACCTGGGGGTCGTTCCACCGCCA
>JALZNB010000127.1 GCA_030857905.1 Actinomycetota bacterium | reverse complement strand
GTGCCGAGGGACGAGCAGAAGAGCGGATCGCGCAGCCCGCGCTGATAACCCGCGACCGCGCCGGGTGGCTGGCCAACAATCACGTCATGCGAGTCTCCCCACTCTCCGGAACGAACTCGGGCTGGCTCTACCTCGCCTTCGCCGTGCCTCAGGTCCAACTGCAGGTCAAGGCATGCTCGTGCGGATCTGTCGTGGACGCGGTCAACCCCGCAGATCTAAACAACGTGATCCTGCCGCCGATGGATGAGACACGGGGCGATGAAGCCGCAGAGTGCTGGCGCGACATGTCTGAAGCCGGCGAAGCAGAAGTGGTCGCCATCACTGCGTTGGAGGCTCGAATTCAAGCCCTCGAAGCCGAGCGATCCACGTCGTGACATAGCCGTGAGCGGTGAGCCTCGACGCTCACCGGGCAGCCCATCAGCACAGAGGATTTCGACGACTCGGGTTCCGCACACGACGAGTTCTAGACGATTGACGCCCTTGCCCGGCCTGAGCCGGAAGTCCACGATCCAGACGCGCAGGAAACGTTGTGAGCCCAAGTAGTGCCTGGCCAGTACCGTCGACTCATGACTGGCGAACGGCGCGCTACAAGCCTCGGCAGGGCGTACATGTCGATAGATGAGGTGGCCGAGTACTTCGGCGTTAGCGCTCGGACGGTCCGCCGGATGATCTCCCGTCGCGAGTTGTCGGCCAACCGCATCGGTAGGCAGTGGCGTATCCCGATTAAGGACGTTGAGGCGCTTGAGAAGCGGACATCGACGAGGAGGTGGGGATGACTGTGTCTCCTCGCTGTCCGTGTACTACCGGCGCCGCGGGCCATTGGCGCAGTGGTAGCGCGCTTCGTTCACACCGAAGAGGTCACTGGTTCAAACCCAGTATCGCCCACCAGCAACAACGCAGGCACGAGGTCGGTTCCTTTACAGGAGCCGGCCTCCGTGTCTTGTACCTGCCACATGGCGCAGCGCGAGGTCTTCTCACTTAAGTGGACCTTCATGACCCGTGGTTCGAGCCGTTGTCGACGTGTTGCGCCGCCGCCCGATTTGCCCGTCGTCATCGGAACCCGCGAGATCATCGGTCACTCGTGCAGGTGGTCTTAGAGGCTCGCCCTGATCGATCCGCGCCGGCAACGTGGCTGACCGGACAGCCAACCGCCCCAGTCCGCAGAACCTTGGACCGGGGCGATCTCTAGATGGTCAGGCCTCGCAGGCCGTGCCGTCCTTGTCACGGTCGAGGTTGGCCTTGTTGGTTCGATAGACGGACTTGGCCTTCTTTGTGGTCGACGGCCGGCCGTAGCCGTCGCGGACCTGCTTGGCCGCGGCCTTGGGGCTCCTAGCAACGCCGTGCTTGAAGTCCTTGTGGAGTTTGTCGCAGCTCGAGTACTTCTTGCCCGGGACGGCGTCGGCTGGCGACACCGTGACGATCGTGGCAATCGGAGCAGCGATCAGGGCAGTTGCGACGAGCGTGGACTTGAGGCGCGTGAGCATGAGGTCTCCATGAGGGGTTGGGGAGGGAGCGTGAACTCGGCCGATGCTAGGTGGGTTGCTGCGCCCCCGCTGCCGAACGCAGAACGCGACACCAGACGCACAGGACTGACCTCGGGCTGGGGCGCTGCTGTCTCGATGATTACTGGAACTGGCGCGTCTGCGCGTCGGCTAGCGATTGATCGCGCCATGCAGGCCGCATGCCGACGAGCACCGCCTGAGCGATGACGCCTACGGCGAAATAGGTACTCTCGATAGACGCCCCCACGGCCCCCCGAACGGACCGAGCAACCAACCACCGACGACGCTTAGCACCACGGCCAGGAGCACTCCAATGACGATGTAGTCACTGGGCCGGCGGCGCCACCCTCTGTCGCGGGCCATCAGCAGTTGCCCCACAGGCCACGGTCGGCTCGTTTGGCGGCTGCCTGGGAGCGCTTGTAGGACTTCACGCGGACGAACGGTTTGCCGCCGTAGACGTACACGTGTGCGTTGCCACGACGCAGCTGAACCTTGCCGAAGTCGGCGCGGTTGCTGTCCTTCTTGATGTAGCGCAGCAGCCGGCCGTAGCGGTCTTTGAGTGCCTGGCTGCGGTCGCTCGTCAGAGTGACGCGGGTGCCGCGGGGGAGGACCTGCTTGCCCGCTTTGGATGCCTGCGGTCCCCAGCACTCGCGGCCGCCGTAGACCTCAGGAGTGTCGATGCCGATGAGCCGGACCCGGACCTTGCGCTTGCTTGCGTTCAGACGTACATCAACGGTGTCACCGTCGATGACTTTGATCACGACGGCTCGGTCGACCCTGAGCGGTGGTCGCTTCGGGCCTCCGCCGTTGTTCTCACCGTCATCAGCGCCGCTTGTCGAGGTGGAGCACGGGCATGGGTTGGACTCGCACGCGACGCCATCGTTGTCTTCGTCGAGGCGGTGTGGGTCTGACTGCGGACCGCCGTGGGCGACGTAGAACCGCTGTGCTGCGGCTTGGGTGGCGAAGTCACCACAGTCTTGGTCGGCGCGATACCCAGCGTGTGGGGCCGCGGTGGTCGCCTGCGCTGTGGGGAGGGCACCAAGGGCGCCTATGACG
>JALZNB010000118.1 GCA_030857905.1 Actinomycetota bacterium | reverse complement strand
GCCCGGGGTGGAGCGGATCGCGCTGCTCGCCGGACCCGGAACCGCGCTGCGGCTCCCGCCGCACCAGGCGATCCCGCGTGTCGCCGCGCTGGTGGTCGCCGGGGACGACCCCGAGTCCTGCGCCCGCGCGCTGGACGCGGCGCAGGCGCTGGTGGAGGTCGAGGTCGACCCGCTGCCCGCGACCGGCGGAGGGGCCGGGCGTGACGACGGCTGAGCGCACCGGCGCGCGCAAGCGGCTCCGGCCAGCCGACCTGATCATCGTCACGCACGGCCTGTCGTCGTTCTGCCTGGGCCTGGTGTTCCCCTACACCGCGATCCACCTGGCGGACCGGCCCGCGATCGGCACCGCGGGCGTGGCGCTGTTCTACGCCTCCACCGGCGTGGCGAACCTCGTCGTGGCGCTGCTGCTCACCATCGGGCGCCTGAAGCTGCCGCGGGTGGGGCTGTGCGTGCTCGGCAACCTGCTGTGGTGCGCCGGGTACCTCCTGATGCCCACGATCGGCTCCTACCCCACCGTCGTGGCCGCCGCGATCGCCATCGGCGCCGGGCAGGGCTGCTTCCTCGCCGCGATCATCCCGATCATGAACTCGCTGGTGACCGCCGAGGAGCGCCGCGCGGTGTTCGCGCGGCGCTTCGCCGTGCTCAACGCCACGCTCGCGGCGGGCTCGCTGGTCGCGGGCGTGCTCACGATCCTGCTGCCGCGCACGGTGATCCCGTACTTCTTCATCGCCAACGCCATCGGCATCCTGCCGGTGGCACTGGTGGTGCTGCTCAACCGCAAGCACCTGCGCACCTCGGAGCAGAAGGCGGCGGAGGCGGGCCCGACCGCGGAATCGGCGCTGTCGTTCCTGGCCCTGTGGAAGGTCGCGCTGCCCGCCGCGCTGCTCCAGCTCGCGGTGTTCCTGTTCGGCTTCAGCCAGTTCGAGGCCACCGTGCCGCTGGTCAGCGAGAAGCTCATGGACATGGGGCTGTTCACCGTCTCGCTGTTGCTGGTGGTCAACGTGATCGTGATCGTGATCGCGCAGCGACCGGTCACGAAATTGCTGGAGTCCCGCTCGGAGATGACCGGGCTGCGCATCGCCGTGGGCCTGTGGGTGGTGGGCTACGCGATCGCGGGGGTGCTGGCGTTCGGCCCGTTCGGTGTGCGGCTCGCCGGTCTGCTCGCCTACGCGGTGCTGTTCGCGCTGGGGGAGTGCGCCTACTCGTGCTCGTTCCACCCGTGGCTGATCTCCGTGGTGCCCGACAGCGAGCTGACCAGGGCCAACGCCCTGGCCAACTCGATGATGGGCATCGGCCAGTTCGCCGGACCGTCCATCGGCGTCGGGCTGGCGCTCTCGGGCAGCGCGCCGCTGGTGTGGCTGGGGCTCGCGTTGTGCTGCACCGTGGTCACCGTCCTGACCGGGCTGCTCGCCGCCCGGCGCCCACCGCTGACCGGGGCGCCGGTGGTGTGACCCCGCTCGCGACCGTCCTGTGAGAACCGCCGAGACCGAGACCGTGTCCTGCACGGCGGCCTTCAAATACCGTTTCCACAGTCCCGATCGGTCGAGCGGAACATGCGACCTTGCCTCGGTCCACGGAGGTGGGAATGGAGGAAGGGCCCGCCGCGCAGGGGGCCAAGTCCGCGAGGTCGGCCGGGATCATCCACTTGCCTTCCCGCCACCTCCCGCAGGGCCACCGGGACCTTGACTTCCAGGGCCGGATCCACCTGCTCACAGCGCCCACCCAGCTGGCTGGCGCTGCCGTCGGCGGCGCGTTCGAGCAGCAACCCCTCAAGCCCCGCCGCCACCCGGGCCGCCGTCGTTCGCGGGGGGTCACTGCGGAGCGGGAAATAGTCAAACGCTTAACTGGAGTTGCAGCGAAGAACACAAGAGTGATGGACGTAAGGGGATAGGCGATGACTGTTCAGGTGGACACCACGTCACTGGTGCTGGGGACCGACGCGCAGGACCTGCTGTTCCGGGAGGCGCGCACGGCCAACACGTTCTCCGACGAGCCGGTGACCGATGAGCAGGTCCGCGCGATCTACGAGCTGGTCAAGTGGGCGCCGACGTCGATGAACAGCCAGCCGCTGCGGGTGCTGCTCGTGCGCTCGCCCGAGGGCCGCGAGCGTCTGGTCAAGCACATGGGCGATGGCAACAAGCCCAAGACCGCGACCGCGCCGCTGGTCGCCGTGCTCGCCGCCGACGTGGACTTCCACGAGCACCTGCCCACGGTGTTCCCGCACCTGCCCGGCGCCAAGAACTTCTTCGCCGACGAGACCGTGCGCGTGGAGAGCGCCCGGCTCAACGCGGCGCTTCAGGTCGGCTACTTCGTGCTCGGTGTTCGCGCGGCCGGTCTGTCCGCGGGCCCGATGACCGGCTTCGACGCGAACGGCGTCAACGAGGAGTTCTTCGCGGGCACCACCCTCCGCTCGCTCGTCGTGGTCAACATCGGCAAGCCGGGCGCCGACGCGTACTTCCCGCGCAGCCCCCGCCTGGACTACGACCAGGTGATCGAGACCGTCTGAGGCATGACGAGAACGCTCGGCCGGGAACATTCC
>JALZNB010000110.1 GCA_030857905.1 Actinomycetota bacterium | reverse complement strand
CGCCGATGGGGCCCGCGGGCAACACCTGGTGCCAGATCTCCTGGACAGCGCTGTCGACGCCATCCAGGTCGTCGAACGTCTCGGTCGGCCCGGCCATCGTCATCGCCGTGAGTGCCTTGCGGTCGGCCTTTCCGTTGGGAGTCAACGGCATGTGATCGAGCACGACGAACTGTTTGGGCACCAGGTACGGCGGCAGCGTGGCCCTGGCGTGTGCGCGGGCGTCCGCCTGGGTGAGTGCGCTGTCGCCGGTCAGGAACGCTATGAGGATCTTGGTATCGGCCGTGTCGGCCTTGCCGCGCACGATCACCTTCGCCTCGCGTACCAGCGGATGTGTCTGCATGGCCAACTCGATCTCGGAGAGCTCGACCCGGACGCCCCCGATCTTGATCTGTTGGTCCTGTCTCCCGAGAAACACCAGGTGCGCGTCGGGGCGCCAGGTGCCCAGATCGCCGGTGCGGTAGAGCCGGTCGCCGGGGATCTCCGGGAACGGGTTGTCGATGAACACCGATGCCGTCTTCTCCGGGTCGTTGAGGTACCCCAGCCCCAGACAGTCGCCACCGATGTAGATCTCGCCGACCGTCCCCGGCGCGACAAGGTCGTGACGTTCGTCGAGGACGACGACGTAGGTGTTGTCGATCGGCTTGCCGATCGGGATCGACTCGTGGTCGGCGTCGGTCACCGTGTGGAACACCGACCCGATCGACGCCTCGGTGGGCCCGTAGGTGTTGATGATGCCGACCCTCGGCAACATCGCCCGGAACCGTTGCACCGCACCGGTGTTGATCTCTTCGCCACCGATCAGGATGGTGCGCATCGAGGCCAGCCGCTCGACCAGCGCTGGTTCGGCGGCGAGCAGGTCGACCAGGGTGTTGAAGATCGACGGCACGAAGTCGGTCATGGTGACGCCGTGGCGGTGGATGGTGTCGATGGTGACCGACAGGTCCAGCACCCCGCCCCGGTGCGGGACGACGACCTGGGCGCCGTTGGTCAACGGCCACAGCAGTTGCCAGATCGACGAGTCGAACACGTGCCTGCTGTTCTGCAGGACGACCTGATCGCTTCGGTCACCGAAGCGCCGGGTCATGTAGAGAAACCGGTTGAGCAGTCCCCGGTGGATGTTCAGCGTGCACTTGGGCAGGCCGGTGGAACCCGAGGTGTAGAAGCCGTAGATCAGGTCGGTCATCCCGGCAGGGACGCCGAAGTCGGCTGATTCCCGCTCGCCGAGGGTGTCGATGTCCACCTTGAGCCGCAACGACTCCGGCAGTGCGGCGGCGTCCACGGCACCGTCGTGCAGGACGGCCACCGGCCGGACGGACTCGATCATCGCGGCCAGCCGCTCGGCGGGCCACAGGTCGTCGATCGGCACGAACGGCGCCCCGAGTTTCATCAGGGCGATGATCGAGACGGGCAGGTCCAGTCCGTTGCGCATGACCAGCGGCACGAAATCGCCGAGACCGACCCCGCGACCGCGCAGGATCTCGGCGAGCGCGTTCGCCCGCCGGTCCAGGTCGCGATAGGACAGGGTGGTCTCGCCGAAGGTCAACGCCGGGGAATCGGGTGTCCGGACGACCCAGTCCTCATATAGTCGTAGAATGGTCCGATCAGTCGGATAGGGATAAGCCCTTCCGCTGAACTCACCGAGCAGTCGCGCACGGAGTTCTGGCCCCAGCATGTGGCTCCCCCATCATGTTCTGCCTGATCAGCGGCAGCGGAATAGGTCCCCTGCACAGTCAATCGCGGCGATTGACACCTGGAAACTTCGCCATGATTACTCCCGCAGTAATCATGGCGATTACCCCGTGGACGATCACGTACACAACGCACAGGTCGCGCTGGATTTCCGCGTGGGAACCGATTGACTCACGTTACGACAGTCGAATAGCTTTTCACCCTCAGCCACGATCGCGATGTCGACGATGATCTATCGAGGAGCAGACGCATGGACCTGGGGCAACTGCGTGACCACCGCGTCGGAGTCCTCGCATCGGGCGGTCTGTCGGCGACCGCCATCGGTGCCTGGCTGGCCGAGAACGGTGTGGACACGGTGTCCTACGTGGCGGACATCGGGCAGAACGTCCCGTTCTCCCCCACCGACCTCGTCGAGTTACTGGAGAAGCACGGTCAGACCAGTCGCGTGGTCGACCTGCGGCACGAGATGGCCGAGACCTACCTCGATCTGCTGCGCTACCAGGCCACCTACGAAGGTGGGTACTGGAACACCACCGGCGTGTCCCGCAAGAGTCTCGTCGCCGGTCTCGCGGAGGAACTGCGCGCGGACGGCCGCACGATCCTGGTGCACGGCTGCGTGGGCGGCGGCAACGACCAGGCCCGCTTCGCCCGCTACACCGCCGCGCTGGCCCCGGACCTCACGGTGTTCACGCCGTGGACCCGACCGTGGCTGCTGGAGCACTTCCCCAACCGCCAGTCGATGACCGACTACCTGCTCGCGCTCGGCTACCCCCCGGTCTTCGCCGACTACACGGACTATTCCGTCGACGGCAACCTCGGCGGCTACTCCCACGAGAGCGGCGATCTGGAGTCGTTGCACACCCCGTCGACATCGGTGTCGCCGATCCTCACCAACTGGCCGCAGCAGGCACCCGACAACACTGAGACTTTCCGGGTCCGCTTCGTCGGCGCCCGCCCGGTCGAGGTCAACGGGCAGGCCGTCGACCCGGTCGGGGCGATCGCCCTGGCGAACGAGGCGGGCGGGCGCAACGGGATCTCCATCAGAAGCGTCGTGGAGAACCGGGTGAACGGCACCAAGTGCCGAGGGGTCTACGAGGCGCCCGGCCTGGAAGTCCTCGGTCAGTGTCTGGCGGCCCTCTACCAGGTCAGCCTGGACAAGCAGTCCACCGAACTGGCGAGGACCCTGTTCCAGCAACTGGGCAAGGCCACCTACGAGGGCCGCCTGTTCGAGCCCGCCGCCCTCGCCGCCAGGGGTGCGGCCGACCTGCTCACCGAACGGGCGACCGGAACGGTGGAGGTCAACCTGTACAAGGGCAACGTCATCTTCAACGGCGTCACGGACCTGATCGAGCTGCCCGGCACCGCCCGGCAGACCCGCTTCACCAACGGCGGCCACGCCTGGCACATCGAGCCCAGCGCACAACCCGCCAATACCTGAACCGCAGCACGACAGGGGAAACCGCCC
>JALZNB010000101.1 GCA_030857905.1 Actinomycetota bacterium | reverse complement strand
CTCCTGCGCCGTACCGAGAATGATGACGACCCGCAAGGCGTCCTTGTGCATGACGATAATTCCCTTCCGCCGCGACCTGCGCACCGAAGCGGCGCGAGCGACAAGCGAAATGATCAACGGTAAATGGTGCGTGGTACGACGTCGAACGATCGCGCGGCGCCGCGCGCCGGAGCCGCCCGTTCAGGACGGCCGAGACCAGGGGCGGGCTCGTCGGGAAAGGGAGACAAATCGCGGATCGCGACCGTGGTCGAGCGGCGAAGGTGTGTGACAGACACTCGGCCGAAAATCGCCCCGCGAGAAACCAGTCACCACGACACTGGCGCGGTCACCGCGTGAGACCGCCCTGCTTGGCGGGGCATTTCGACATCTGGACACAGCTGTGCCGTCCCACCAACCGTGACACTCCCACGCTCCCAGGACAAGCGTGACATGAATCACACTTAATGTTTAAAGTATGCCGTTGACAATCCGACCGATAGCGATTAGCCCGCTATTACGACGCCATAGCGGCGGAGCAGCGCGCTGATTCCGGAGGGTGCGAGGGTGCTGACTGTCGGTGAAATCAGTCCGAGGAGTCGAGATGCCCGAGGCGCAATGCGAAATCCCCAATTGCACTAACGCGGTGTCCACCACATTTCGGCGATCGCCCACGACGGCGGACGTGGCGCGCATATGTCCACCCTGCGCCCGGAAGCTTGACGAGGAATTACAGGAACTGCCATTGCTGTATGCGAGATGCGGCGTCATACTGCAAGGTGAGCGCACGCACGGCTTCGGTCAGACTCGCGGCAGGAATAGCCCGGGAATAGTTCTCCGGGACACCCTGGTCACCGCCCGCACGGAACTTCTGTCCCTCGTGTCGTCGTGGGCGGCACTGGTGGCGGAGGAGGCACGTTTACCGCTCCGGCCACGCCGGGAGGTCGCCGCGTTGGTGAAGTTCCTGCTGGACAATCTGAGCTTTCTGGTGAGCCACCCGGCCGTCGTCGACGCGATCGAGGAATTCGCCCGCGTCTGCGCCCGTGCCCGGCACGCGATCAACCCGACGGACTACGTCGCGCTCGGGCTGTGCGAGCGGCCCGGGTGTGGGCGGAAGGTGTACGCGCATATCGACCCGAGAGGCGTCGGCTCGGGTGGCGATCTCGTGAGCTGCGAGGCCGGGCACGCGGTCGATCCGCGCCAGTGGCTGTCGCTGGCCCAGCGCTTCAAGCGGGGCGGTACCAGTCGCAAGGGTTCGATCGCATGACCCCGGGCGCGAACCGACGGCTGGTACCCACCAAGGTCGCGGCCCTGGCGGCCAGCGTCAAAATCGAGACGATACGGAAATGGGCGAGCCGGGGAAAGCTGACCAGGTACGGAACGCCAGGACGGGCCCAGTACGACCTCGATGAGATTTCCGCACTGATCAGCCTCCGCGACAAAGATTCGGAGCGTTAGCAGATGCCTGATCCGTTCGAAGGCAACAGATCCGTGTCGCACCGAGCCAGAACCGTGATCGGCGTCGTCGCCGGACTCGCGGTACTGGCTGGCATGGTTCCCCTGTTGGCCACGACCGGGTTGCCCGCCGCCGACTCGGTGACCCACTACCTCATCGCGATCGCGGTGATCCTGATGAGCTGCCAACTGCTCGCCGCGGTGGCGAGGCGGATCGGTCAGCCGCCAGTGCTGGGTGAGATGGTCGGCGGCTTGCTGCTCGGACCGTCGTTGCTCGGTGGGATATGGCCCGCGGCGAGCGCGTTCCTGTTCCCGCCCACCGTGGTCGAAGGGATCGGCGCGGCCGCACAACTCGGCCTCGTCGTGTTCGTCTTCCTGCTCGGCTGCGAGCTGCGCACCGATCGGATCGAACGCAAGGGGGTCGTCGCCGCGACGGTGGCGGGTGGCATGATCCTGCCGTGCCTCGCGGGCGCGGGAATCGTGGCCGCCTCCGGCGGTCTGTTCGCAGGCCACAGCGGGGCGACGCCCGCGGCGACGATGCTGTTCGTCGGGCTGGCCCTGGCGGTGACGGCGTTGCCGGTCCTCGCGCGGATACTGACCGACCTGCGGATGTCGGAGACGCGGGTCGGCACGGTCGCGTTGTCCGCCGCCGCGATCGGCGACGGCCTGGTCTGGCTCATCCTGGCGTTCCTGCTGTCCGGACAGGTCAGCAACGGCTCGGGATGGCGAATCCTGCTGCTGGCGACCGCGTTGGTGCTGGTCACCATCTTGTGCGTGCGTCCGCTGCTGGCGGCCATGGTGCGGCGGCTCGAATCGAGCCAGTCGCTGACGGTGGTGCTGATCGCGGGGGCGATCGGCTACGCGGTGCTGACCCAGGCCATCCAGCTGCACCCGGTCGTCGGCGCCTTCCTGTTCGGTGTCGCGATGCCGCGGAACGCGCCATGCGTCGCTCGGATAAGCCAGCAGCTCGGCGGCTTCACACTGATCATCTTGCTGCCCCTGTTCTTCGCGGGTGTCGGACTGAGCACCTCGGTCGGGCTGCTCGCCACGCCGTCGGCTCTGGTGGCGCTTATCGTGCTGCTGATAGCGGCCGTAGTGTCCAAAGTGGTCGGCGCGGGCGTTGGCGCACGACTGGCGGGCCTGCCGAGGCCCGACGCGATCCAGCTCGGGTTGCTGATGAACTGCCGCGGCGTGACCGAACTGGTGGTACTCACCATCGGCTACCAGGCCGGTCTGATCAACCAGCTCGCCTACACCGTGCTGGTCGTCGTCGCGGTGATCACGACCGCGATCACCGTGCCTCTCGTGCGCTGGGTGGCACGCCGCAAACCGGACGCGGACACCGACGCGACATCCAACGCGCCGATGGCCCGGGGAAAGACTGCCTCGGAGTTCCAGGGCGGGGAAGTTCGAGGCCTCCCATGAGTTCAGCCTGCGGGACACCATGCGCACGTGGTCGTCGGCTGACGCGGCGATCGGGTAGGTCCGCAAACCCTCCTACGAAGATTGCTCCTCGTGCGGCGTTCGCTACGAGAAGAGGTCAGGGCAGGTTCTTTTCCAGAGCGGCTACGTAGGCCTTCATGAGGTGATCGCGCATCCCGTCGCCGGCGGGGGCGAACGGATCGGCGGTCATCCCCTTGGCACGGTCAAGCATGTTGGACACCGCAGGCATGGAGTCACGGACCCGGCCGGAAGAGTCGATGTAGCGCAGGGCGGCGACGTGACGGAACACCGGTGCGGGTGGAACTTGGGCGACGACGTCGTTGTTGTTGACCACCCGGAACGTGCGTCCGTCCAGGGCGCGGTCGTAGGCATCGGTCAAGACGCCGTCGCAGGTGCGGGGCTGGCCGAAGGTGTAGACGCCGTGCGCCGCAAGGCTGGGGTCCTCGAAGTGCAGCCACGCCGCGGAGAGCATCGCCAAGGCACCACCGAGGCTGTGCCCGGTAAACCACACCGTCTGCTCGGCGTCGCGCATCTCGGTGATCGCGGAGCGCACGGACGGGAACACCGCCCGCAGGGCCTCGGCGAATCCATAGTGGACCAGGCCGGTGTTCGCCGGGCCTGGCCAGGGCGGGGTGGTCGTGTCCGACAACCAGTCCCGCATCTGGACCGGCTCGGTGCCGCGGAACGCGGTCACGATCATCGTCGGGCTCGCCATCGTGAACGCCTGGGTGTCGCTGAGCGCAAACGGCGGCTTGAACGTCGAGTGGTGATGGCGGACCTGGTCGAACCCCCATTCGGCGGCGGTGGCCTCGATCCGGTCCTGGTCCGCGTAAGCCAGTTCGGCGGTTTGGGCCATGCAGTACGCCTGGCGGGCGTCGTACCCGGTGGTCTGGTGGTTCAGTGTCGGCGCAGACATCGTCCATCCTCGTGAAGTGACACGTCAGCGGCGTTCCCTTTTCCGCCGCACGCGCCCTATGCCTACCGTCGCCGCCGTCCACCACGCGACCGGCCGCGCCCATCTTCATCCCATCGGGACGCCCCCTTCACCCGTCCTCACCGCTTCGCCTTCCCAAGGACGACCATCCCAGGGCCGCACCTGATCAGAGCACAGCTCTTTCCGTTGAAGGACAAGCACCTCAACTGCCTGAACCGCTGTGCCTTCATCGCATCGCAGCCAGCGCGCGAGATTTGCTGCGGTTGGGTCGTTCCACGCGTGCAGAGCGGGGTTCCAGTAGGCGCCCGGCCGGGATATCAGCGCGGCGGACAGTGGCCTCCAACCAGGGTCGAGGCGGTAGTGTTCGCGGGAGGTTCACGGTCCGTTCGCCTGGCTGTACCGGTAGATCCTCGACCGCCTGGGAGTCGCTCGAGGCAGGTTCGCTGTTGGGGAATCTTTCATCGCTAACCAGTGTGACGATCCCATTGCGAGGTGCTGTGTGACCGCTGCCCCTTCGATGACGCCGAATCTGCTCAGTTCTTTCCTGCGCCTCTACGAGCAGGAGCCCGACCGGATCTTGTTCACTTTCGTCGATGACAAGGGTGTGGACCGGCAGCGGCTCACCGTCGCGGACCTGGCGAGTCAGGCCGACGCGGTGGCGTGCGCCCTGCCGCGGTGGGGTCTGGTCCCGGGTGACCGGGCGCTGCTGGTGTATCCCCCTTCCCTGGACTTCGTCGGGGCTTTCCTGGGTTGCCTGGCCGCTGGTGTGTTGCCGGTTCCGGTGTGCCCGCCCGACCCACTGCACCTGCGCCACGACGTGGCCGCCTTCACCCAGATCGCCGCCGACTGCGGGGCGAAGACCGTCCTGACGAACAGCACCTACGAGTTGGCCAGGACGGCTGGGAACTTCACCTCGCTCTTCACCCGCCACCAGATGCGCTGGCCGGACCTGACCTGGCGGCGCACCGATCGTCTCCGGCCCGACAAACCCCTGCGACCGGCCTGGCGGTTACCCGAGGACCCGGCGCGGATCGCCTTCTTGCAGTACACCTCGGGATCGACCAGCGCCCCGCGCGGTGTGGTGATCACGCACGGCAATATGCAGGCCGAGGTGGAGACGAACACCGAGGCTCTTGGCCTGGGGCCGGACACCTGCGGCGTGTGCTGGGTGCCGCACTTCCACGACCTGGGGCTGATCAGTTTCGTCCTCTCCACCGTCGTCGGGAACTCCAGCACCTACCTGATGTCCCCGATGTCCTTCCTGCGCCGTCCCTCGCTGTGGATGGAGACCATCGACCGCGTCCGTGCCACACACACCGCCGCACCGAACTTCGCGTTCGACCTTGTGGTGCGCAAGAGCACCGCAGAGCAGCGCGCTCGTTGGGACTTGAGCTCGCTGCGGGTGGTGTGCTCCGGGGGCGAGCCGATACGTCCGGAGACCGTCCGCGGGTTCCTCGACGCCTTCGCTCCCGCCGGACTCGCGGAGGGTGCTTTCTATCCTGCGTACGGTCTGGCCGAGTGCACGTTGGGCGTGACCATGGGTGGTCGCGCAATGCTGAGCGTGGATCGGGCTGCACTAGCCGAAGGACGCGTCGTGCCGGACAGCTCCGGAATGGTCGAGAGCATCACTCTCGTAGGCAGTGGCCGCGTCACCAAGGCGGATTCCCGGGTCCGGATCGTCGATCCGCGGACGCGGAGATCCTGCCCCGAGGATCGGGTCGGGGAGATCTGGGTGGACTCCCCCACCAAGGCCGCGGGCTACTACGGGCTCGGCGAGGAAACCCGTGAACTGTTCCAGGCCGAGGTCGCGGACGACGACGATCCCCGAAGGTATCTGCGCACCGGGGATCTCGGGTTCTTCCACCAGGAGGAGCTCTTCGTCACCGGGCGCCGCAAGGACTTGATGATCGTGCACGGCCGGAACGTCTATCCGCAGGACGTCGAGGCGAGCGCGGCCCAGGCACACCCGCTGATCAGGCCGGGTGGAGTGGCCGTGTTCGCCCTGGAACCGGTCCCTGGCAAGAACACAGAGCGGGTCGTGGTCTTCGTCGAGACCCGCCAGACCCGGCTCGCCCCCGAGCGGCAGCAGGAGTTGATTCAGGCGGTACGCCACCACGTCCGCGTGGATCACAGCCTGGTGTGCCATGCCGTGGTCCTCGGCGGTCCCGGCACCGTCATCAAGACCACCAGCGGCAAGGTACGCCGCGGCGCCTGTAAGCAGGCATTCCTCTCCGGTGCGGTCCACCGTGCCTCCGCCACCCTCGCCGTCTACGAGCAGCCCGGCGCGGGCGACCCCGTCACGCCCGGATAGGAGTCCTTACGATGACCCTCACCCGCACCGTGTGCATTGTCGGGGCCGGCCCCACCGGCCTGACCCTCGCCCGCGAACTGCACCGCGCAGGCCATCACCCCATCGTCCTGGAGGCCGCGGACGCGCCGGGCGGCAAATGTGCGTCCATCGACATGGATGGTCGCGGCTACGACCTGGGCGGACACATCTGCACCCCCCAGTACACGGCCCTGGCCCAGCTCGCCTCCGACATGGGCATCCCCACCGAACAGGCGACGCCGACCTTCGTGCACGACCCGGCCACCCGCACCTGGGCGCCGCCCGACCTCTCACCCCTGGTTCACTCCGACGGCCACCGCCGCTACGCCGCTCTGCGCGCCGCACAGTTCCCCGACATCACCTCGCCCGGTCTCGCTCACTCGGCACGCGCCCTGGCCGCGCCGGTGGATCAGTGGTTGGCCGACAATCGCCTTCAGCCATTCGCCGCCGCACTGGGCACCGCGTACACCGCGGCCGGCTACGGGCAGCTGCACTCCGACGTACCCGCGCTGTACTTCGTGAAGTACGCGGAACTCACCGGCCTGGTGGCGGACCACCCCGAGCTGATGGCGACAGCGGGGGCGTTCACCGTCGCGGGCGGCTTCGGCAGGCTGTGGCAGCAGATCGCCGACACCCTGCCCGACATACGGCTCGCAGCCCGCATCCAACGCATCGAACGCGGTGGCCAGGGCGTCAGGATCACCACCGCGGCAGGCATCGTGGAAGCCGACGACCTGGTCCTGACCGTCCCACTCAGCGGGCTCCTACCGGTACTGGACGCCACCGCCGAAGAACGGGAGATCGCCGCGAAAGTACGTCACATCGACTACCGCACCCTCGTGTTCACCGCCGAAGACTTACCGCGCTCCGGGTTCTACCTGCTGCCGGAACGGACAGGAAGCAGCTCGGCGGCCGGGCGCTGTGTGTCGTTCCACCACCGCCACCGCGACCGCGACGTGTACACCGGGTACGTGTACGGCAGTCCCGACTCCTCCGAGGAAAGGACCGCGGAACTGCTTGGTGAGGACGCGAAGCAGCTCGGCGGCAGGGTGCGGTCGGTGACGCTGCAGCGCCGCTGGGAGTTCATGCCGCACTTCGGCGTCGACGACCTGCGGGACGGGGTCCTCGACCGGCTGGAGGACATGCAAGGCGAACGGCGTACCTACCACGCGGGCAGCCTGCCGGCCTTCGAACTGATCGAATGCAACGTGGGCTACGCCCAGGACCTCGCGCGGCGCTTCTTTCCCGCGCCCACCGCCCACACCGTCACACCGCGGGTGCGGTCGGCGCCACGGACCACACCGCTGGACGAGGCCGAACTCGGCGTCTGGCTCTCGGCCGCCATCGCCACCGAACTGGACATCCCGCTCCAGGACATCGACCTGGACGCGCCGCTGTACGACTACTCCTTCGACTCCATCAGTTTCGCCTCCCTGCAAGCCGCCCTGTCGGACCTCCTCGGCATCCACGTGGCCTCGATCGATCTGGTCAACCAGCCCACGATCGGCGCCATCGCCCACCACCTCACAACCGGCCGAGACACGGCTCCCGCACCCGAACGATCCCCGTTGCTGCTCCCCATGACCGCCTCACGCCCACTGTTCTGCGCGGGCGGCGCGGGCGGAACCGTCCAGTATCTGCGCCCCCTGGCGAGGGAACTCGGACCCCAGCACCCGTTCTGCGCCATTCAGGCACCCGGCCACGACGGCAGCGAGGAACCGTACACGGACGTCGAACGATTGGCCGCCCGCTACGCCGAGGAAATCCAACGGGCCCAACCACGCGGCCCCTACCTCCTGGGCGGACATTCCTTCGGCGGCCTGGTGGCTTATGAGACCGGGCTGCAACTGCAAGCCTGCGGCGAGGAGATCGCCAACGTCCTCGTCCTCGACACCTACGTCCCGCACCCGGGCCAGAACCCGCCGCCCCCAGACGAGACGGCAGCTATCGAGGAACTGGCGACCATGAACAGGATCGTCGATTCCACCGGCACCGCCCAGCGTCCGGTCTTCGACGCCGACGCCTCCCCCGAGCACAGGCGCGACCAGCTCGCCCGTCTCCTCGGCGCCACCGGGATGCCGCCCCACGAGAGCTTCATCCTCGCCATGCTCCGCATCTACCAGGCCAACCTGGAAGCGTATGTGCGCTACCAGCCGCCGCCCTCCGACCTGCCCGTCACCCTCTTCAAGGCGACCGACGGCTTCCCGCCGGTCCTTCGCGGGGACCGGCACATCAGCCTGCCCCTGGATGACCCCCACAACGGCTGGAACCCACAACTGCTGCCCAACCTCACCACTGTGCCGGTACCTGGAGACCACTTCACCCTCTTCCAACAACCACACCTGAGTCCACTCGCCACAGCCATCCGCGACAGCCTCACCACATCCAGGACGTGACGAATAGCCGTAGGCCGGTGGCTGTCGAAATCTCTTCGTGCTTCCGGGGTTCCTGCTGGTGCGGGCATTGAACACGACGCGCCGAGTGTGTTGTTCCGGTTGGCGCGCGGATGATCCGGTCGGGTGTGGTGCCACCGGCGAGGCCGTCCATGTCCCGGTACTACGGTGACCCTCACAGACGAGGAACGGACCACACCCATGACGGCGGCATCAGGCCAGCACCCCCTCGCAGTCGCCGGACAGGCGGCGGATGAGGACCTGCGAGCCCTGTTCGGGCAGTCCACCGCCATGTTCACCTCTCTCGTGGGACCAGAGCACTTGGTGGAGACCGCGAACCCGTCGTTCTTCGCCACCTTCGCCGAACGGGCAGCGAGCACCGGGATCGCCCCGCTCGCCGAGTTGGTGCCCGAACTCGCCGATCAGGGCTTCATCGCTGTACTCGATCAGGTCTATCGCACCGGTGAGTCCTTCACCGGCCGCGACGTCCGAGTCGTACTCGGTACCGGCCCGCAGGCGCGGGAGGCGTTCTTCGACTTCACCCACGAGCCACGCCGCGGCGCCGACGGCGCCGTCACCGGAATCCGGATGATCGGCGTCGAGACCACCCAGGTCAAACACGCTCAGCAGCTGATGACCGAACACCGCGCCCTGCTCGAACAGATCGCCCGGCAAGCACCCCTGGCCGAGGTCCTCGACGGGATGGCCCGCTGCATCGAGAACCTCGCACCGCAGGAAGTGCTGGTCTCCGTGCTGCTCGCCGAACCCGACGGCCTGCGTCTGCGCCACGGGGCCGCACCGAGCCTGCCCGAGTTCTACAACGAGGCCATCGACGGGATCGTCACCGGTGAGGGCGTCGGTTCCTGCGGCACGGCCGCCCATCGGCGGGAACCGGTCATCGTCACCGACATCGCCACCGACCCGTTCTGGGACGACTTCCGGGACCTGGCCGATCAGGCCGGCCTGGCCGCCTGCTGGTCCACGCCGATCCTGGCCCGCGATGGGAGCCTGCTGGGCACCTTCGCCATGTATCACCGAGTCCCGCGCGTCCCGCAGGACTCCGACTTCGCCTTCGCCCGGGTCTTCGCCGACACCGCGGCCCTGGCCATCGAACGCCACCACAGCGAGCAGGCGCGGCGAGACGCCGAAGCCCGCGCCGAGGCCGCCCACGACGAACTGGCCAAGGCGATACGCACCGAGCGCGAAC
>JALZNB010000045.1 GCA_030857905.1 Actinomycetota bacterium | reverse complement strand
GATCCTCGCCGCGGGCGAGCGGTTGCTCGCCGAGAACGGCGTCGAGGCGTTGTCGATGGACAAGGTCGCCAGGGCGGCCGGTGTCGGTGTGGGCACGGTCTACCGGCGGTTCACCGACCTGACCGGGCTGGCCAGGGCCATGCTCGACGAGCGCGAGGTCGACCTGCAGGCGGGGTTTCTGCACGGTCCGCCGCCGCTGGGGCCGGGTGCGCCACACGCCGAGCGGATTCGGGCGTTCCTCGACGCCTTGCTCGACCGGGTCGACCAACAGTCCTCCTTGCTGCTCGTCGCCGAAAGCACGACGCCGACCGCGCGTTATCGCTCGCCCGCTTACGCGGTTTATCACACCCATCTCACCCGGCTGCTCGGTGAGATCAATCCCACCGTCGACGCCGCGTACTTCGCCGACGCACTGCTGGCGCCGCTCTCCACCAATCTGGTGGTGTTCCAATGCGCCGATCGGGCTATGTCGTTGCGCCGTATTCGCGACGGCGTCATCGCGATGGCTGATGCGTTGATCCGAGACGTCGCCCGGTAGAAAGTTCGCCCCGCGCCGTTGAATACTCGCGGTTGGTTCACGGTTTCGACTTCCGCGCGGCGGAGCACTGGTACGGTGAGAACCGGAAAATTTTCCGATTTGCCGCCATGGAGGCTTTCGTATGACCAGCGCCACCCCCAAGTTCACCGGCACGTTCGTCTCGGATGAGGCGCACTCGTCGTTCCAGTTCGCCGTGCGCCACATGAAGGTCGCGCTGTTCCGCGCCTCCTTCGACGACGCCGACGCGCGCATTGTCGCCGACGACAGCGGCATCAAGGTCGAAGGCGCCGTCCGCGTCGAGTCGATCTCGATCCGCAAGCCCGTCGAGTTCCGCGATCACGTGCTCTACGGCCCGGACTTCCTCGACGGCAAGAACCACACGGAGATCACGTACTCGTCGAACGACATCACCCTCGCCGAGGATGGCACCGCGACCGCCGTCGTCGACCTGACGATCAAGGGCATCACCAAGTCGTTCACCGCGACGGGCACCTACCAGCTGCCCATCGAGGACCCGTTCGGCATGGTCCGCGCCGGTGTCGAGCTCTCCGCGAAGATCGACCGCCGCGAGTGGGACCTGAGCTGGCAGGCGCCGCTGCCCGGTGGCGGCGACGCGCTCGGCAACGAGGTCGAGCTCACCGTTCACCTCGATCTGATCAAGGAGGCCTGATCGTGCGGGTCCTCGGACTGTGCGGAAGCCTGCGCAAGGATTCCCATAACCGGCGTTTGCTCGACGCCTCCGCCGTCGAGTTCGGCGGCGACGTCGAGTTGACCGTGTTCGAGGGCCTCGGCGACATCCCGGCTTACAGCGACGACACCGAGGCGCCGGCCTCGGTGTCGAAGCTCGTCTCGGCGATTCGGGCCGCGGACGCGGTGCTGGTCGCGACCCCCGAGTACAACGCCTCCATCCCGGGGCACCTGAAGAACGCGCTGGACTGGGTCTCGGTTCCGTTCGCCGACAACCCCCTGCTCGGCAAGCCCGCCGCGGTGATCGGCGCGTCCACCGGCCTGTTCGGCGCCGTGTGGGCGCAGGCGGAGGCGCGCAAGGTGCTCAAGACGATCGGTGCGCGGGTCGTCGAGATGGAGCTGCCGATCGGCCAGGCCGACGATGTCCTGGCCGACGGCCTCACCGACCCGGACCTGCGGGCGGTGCTGGCCGAACTTCTGGGCGCGTTGGTCGCCGAAGTGCACAAGGCCGCGGCGAGTTAGGTCCAGGTTCCCTGTCTCGTCAGAGATGTCGGCCTGGGTTGTGAAGAAGTGACGTGACGCCTCTGGGATTGGCGCGAGACCGCCACCCGGAGGCGCACTCATTTCTGCCCCAATACCACACGTCATCCACCCCTGCATTCGTCGCCGAACAGCGGTCGGGAAAATTCAGCGGAGATTCGTGTATCTACGTGGATTGTTGTGAACACCGCTATATCTCATTACGGAGCGTATCCGAGGTACCGCTGCGTGCCTTGTGTCGACCATGGATTCCATGTATTGTGTCCGGTGATGTTCAACCTCGATGAACGAACGGGGAGACCGGGTTCCGGGGACGCGAATCCGGTTCATGATAGCGGACGTCACGCGGTCGGCCACCGGATGAGGGTTCTTCGGGTGAGCCGAAAACGACGAGACAACCCGCGTTCGTGCGGGTTCGCTCACATTTACTGGGCAGCTCTCGTGGGAACGGGCTTAACGTAGAGGCTTATTCAGGCTCGGGCGTAGAAGTACAGGGCGATCACCGCTGAGATGGTGGTGTCGAATGTTGCGAGTGGTCGGCGGTAGTCGGTGTGCAAGATTCGCCAGGTCTTCAGGTTGGCGAT
>JALZNB010000040.1 GCA_030857905.1 Actinomycetota bacterium | reverse complement strand
GCGCAGGCCCTTCGGGTTCCGCTGCCCGCAACCGAAGCAGTTCACCTCCGGGTAGAGCTTCTCCTGGATGCTGGGACCGAGTGCCGTCATGGTGAGACCGTAAGTCAGCCGACCTCGGGGATGGGCGGGCCCAACAGGTCGTCCGCGTCACAGATCCGGTAGGCGTAGCCCTGTTCGGCGAGGAAGCGCTGGCGGTGGGCGGCGTAGTCGGTGTCCAAAGTGTCCCGTGAGACCACCGAGTAGAAGTGTGCCTGCCTGCCGTCGCCTTTGGGGCGCAGCAGCCTGCCGAGGCGTTGGGCCTCCTCTTGGCGGGAGCCGAAGGTGCCCGACACCTGCACCGCGACCGACGCCTCCGGCAGGTCGATGGAGAAGTTGGCGACCTTGGACACGACGAGCGTGCGGATCTCGCCCTTGCGGAAGGCGTCGAACAGCGACTCCCGTTCGGCGTTCTTCGTCGAGCCCTGGATGATCGGTGCGTCCAGGGCGGCGCCGAGTTCGTCGAGCTGGTCGAGGTAGGCGCCGATGACCAGGGTCGGCTCGTCCGGGTGACGGGCCAGGATGGACTTCACCACCGGGATCTTGGTGGCCGCCGTCGAGCACAGCTTGTAGCGTTCCTCCGGCTCGGCCGTGGCGTACCGCAGGCGTTCGTTCTCGGTCAGGGTCACCCTGACCTCTGTGCATTCCGCGGGCGCGATCCAGCCCTGCTGCTCGATGTCGCGCCACGGCACGTCGTAGCGCTTCGGTCCGATCAGCGAGAACACGTCGCCTTCGCGGCCGTCTTCGCGGACCAGCGTCGCGGTGAGGCCGAGTCGGCGGCGCGACTGCAGGTCGGCGGTCATCCTGAACACCGGCGCGGGCAGCAGGTGCACCTCGTCGTAGACGACCAGGCCCCAGTCGCGGGAGTCGAACAGCTCCAGGTGGCGGTATTCGCCCTTCGACTTGCGGGTGATGACCTGGTAGGTGGCGATGGTGACCGGCCGGATCTCCTTGCGTTCGCCGGAGTACTCGCCGATCTCCTCCTCGGTGAGCGAGGTCCGCGCGATCAGCTCCCGCTTCCACTGCCTGCCTGCCACGGTGTTCGTCACCAGGATCAGGGTTGTGGCCTGCGCGAGTGCCATCGCGGCGGCGCCCACCAGCGTCTTGCCCGCTCCGCAGGGCAGCACCACGACACCGGAGCCGCCCGCCCAGAACGACTCGGCCGCGAGTCGTTGGTAGTCGCGCAGTTCCCAGCCGTCCTCGACGAGCGAGATGGGGTGCGCCTCGCCGTCGACGTAGCCCGCGTAGTCCTCGGCGGGCCAGCCGACCTTGAGCAGCACCTGCTTGAGCCTGCCGCGTTCGCTGGGGTGCACGATCACGGTGTCCGCGTCGACGCGCTCACCGAGCATCGGCGTGATCTTGCGGTGGCGCAGCACCTCTTCGAGCACCGCGCGGTCGTTCGACGCCATCACCAGCCCGTGCGCGGGATGGTTCTGCAGGGTGAGCCGCCCGAACCGGCCCATGGTGTCCACCACGTCGATCAGCAGCGGCTGCGGCACCGGGTAGCGGGAGTACCTGGACAGCGCGTCCACGACCTGTTCGGCGTCGTGGCCCGCGGCGCGGGCGTTCCACAGCGCCAGCGGAGTCACCCGGTAGGTGTGGATGTGCTCGGGTGCCCGTTCCAGTTCGGCGAACGGGGCGATGGCCATCCTGGCCGCCGCCGCGTCGGGATGGTCGACTTCGAGCAACAGCGTCTTGTCGGACTGAACGATCAGCGGGCCGTCGGTCACAGGTCGGACGCTCCTCGGATGGACTGGGTCTCAGTGTGGCAAACACCGGGACCGGCCGGAACAGTCCCGCCCCGGAAGCCGCGAATGGGCGGCCCCGGTGGTGAACACCGGGAATGGGACGGTTACCTTCCCGCATCGATCCACACGATCGTGTGGTTCTTCTGGGGATTCAGTCACAACCAAGAAGGCAATCATGACCAACCCTGCCACTCCGGCCGAGCAGAACCAGCCTCCGGAGACGATCGCGCCCGAGTCGAAGCCCAAGAAGGGCTTGCCGAAGTGGGCCGTCTCACTGATCGGCATCGTCGTCGTCGGTGGCGGCTTCTACGCGTACAACTACTTCACCGACGACGCCGTGCAGGCGAAGGCCGGTGAGTGCGCCAGCATCACCGGTACGGGATCGAAGGTCGAGTACAAGGCGGCCGACTGCGGTTCCGGCGAGGCCAACTACAAGATCGAAAAGGTGCTCGACTCCGGTAGCTGCGGCGAGGGGTTCGCCGAGTACACCCAGACCGGCAGGGGGGTGGACGTCACACTCTGCCTGGTTCCCATCGAGGGCGAGTAGCGGCCAGGCAAGATGCGGTCCCGGTGACCGCGGCCCGCGCGCCGCGGTTACCGTCCCCGTGAGACAGTCCCGACCCGAGCGCCGGAGCGACGAATGACCGACATCCCCGAGCCCGTCAAGGCCGAGACCACGACCGCGCGGCCGCGCGGGAAGAAGCTGGTCTGGATCATCGCGCTCGTCGTCGTGCTCGTGGCGGCTGGCGCCTTCGTCGTCTACGAGGTGTCCGCCAGGGGAGCCGACGCCGCGCCCGGCGAGTGCGCGATGGTCACCGGTGCCGACGATGCCGCGAAGGTCGAGATCGTCGACTGCGACGACAAGTCCGCCTCCTTCAAGGTCGCCTCGAAGCGGGACGGCGCCGAGTTGGGCTGCCCGGAGGGGGCCTACCGCGAGGTGCGCACGGACGGCGGACTGCTGTGTCTGATGCCGAACTTCGTCGCGGACACCTGTTACGAGGCCGACGACGCCAACCAGTCGTTCCGCGTCTCTGGCTGCGAGTCGGATGAGTCCATCAAGATCACCAAAGTGATCGACGGGTCGACCGATCCGTCGGGGTGCCCCGCTGGCAACGGTCTCGGCTACCCGGAGCCACCCGTGGTGTTCTGCATCGACACACCGGGCGCCGCATAGCCCACGCTCGGTGAACGTCGTTCCTGATCTGCCGGTTCACCGCCGCGATGTCGGACCACCGGGTTACATTGCACCACCGCGCCGCGAGCCCTGTTTCGCGTTGTCGCCGCGGTCGAGAACGTCCGGTCAGGAACTCCACGAGGTGCACGATGTCCAACCCGCAGCAGCCGGGTCCGTTCGGTCCGCCACCCGGTGGTCCGCAGCAGCCGTACAACCAGGGGCCGCCGATGCCTCCGGGAGGTCAGCAGCCCCACGGGCAGCAACCGCATTACGGGCAGGCGCCGCCACCCGGTCAGCAGCCTTACGGTCAGCAATCGTATGGCGGGCAGCAGCCACCGTTCGGACAGCCGCCCGCTCCGCCCAAGCACGACGGTGTGCCGCCCACCGGCGGCAAGAGTAAGACCGTCAAGATCATCGTCAGCATCGTCGTCGTGGCCATCCTCGGTGTGATCGCGGTGTTCTTCGTCAACAACTCCGCGGCCAGCGCCGCGGTCGGCGACTGCATCAAGGTCAACAAGGCCGAGGCGGAGGACGCCGACGTCGAGAAGATCGAGTGCGCCGACCCGGCCGCGGTCTACAAGGTCGCGAAGAAGTTGGACAGCGCGTCCGCCGACTGCCCTGAGGGCGATTACCAGTAGTACATGCAGAGCGGCAGCTCATCGGGCTTCTCGCTGTGCTTGGCACTCAACGTCAAGAAGGGCGAGTGCCTCGACGATCCCACCAGTGGCGAGGCGAAGAAGGTCGCCTGCGGCGGTGGCGGTGAGTTCGAGGTGCTTGAGGTCATCGACGGCAAGTCCGACCCCGAGGCCTGCGCCGACGTCGAGGGCACCGACGACGGCTTCCTCTACACTGAGCCTGCCCTGGTGATCTGCGGAAAGAAGAATTAGAGGCGACCATGACGCCGAAGCACATCAAGGTCCTCATCGGAGTGGTCGTGGTCGTGCTGGTAGCCGTGTCCGCCTTCTTCTACTTCAGCGGTGAGAAACCGGTCGCCGTCGAGACCGGCGATTGCGTGCGGGTCGAGAAGGACCCGACCACGCTCCTGAAGGCCGGGTGCGATGCCCCCGAAGCCGTCTTCACCGTCGCGAAAAAGGTCGACGGGCCGTACGGCGACTGCCCCAAGCCCGGGCATTACGTGCCGTACCCGCCCGAAGACCGCTACCAGGCGGGCCAGCAGACGCTCTGCCTGATGATGAACGTCAAGAAGGGCGACTGCCTCAACGCCATCACCTCGGTGGAGAACGCCCGCCGCGTCGAGTGCGCCGCGGCGGAGTTCCAGGTGCTCGGCATCCTGGAGAACAACGTCGACCCGTACTCGTGCACCGATGTCGACGGCACCAACAGCGGTTTCATCTACGCCGAACCGCCGCGCGTGATCTGCGGCAAGAGCAACACGCCCTGAAGGGTGACCAGGCCGGTGAGGCCGGCCTGGTCAGCCGCGGTGAGCGGATCGCTCTGTCTGAGCCGCCTGTTCCTGCTGCGCCAACTGCTCCTGCTCGATCCACTTGTCCCCGCTCGGCGCGGTTTCCGGTGTCGACGCGGCGGCCGGGTTGTGCAGTAGCCCGGCCACCCTGGCCCGAAGTTCCACGAAATCGTCGCTCGCCCGGGTGACGATCTGGTCCCGTTCGGCGCCCAGCGGCACATCGAGGGCCGCCATTACGGTCGCCGGGGACTTCGACAGCACCAGCACGCGGTCGCTGAGGTAGACGCTCTCGTCGATGTCGTGGGTGACCACCAGAACCGTCGTGTCCTGTTCGCGGCGCACGCGGAGCAGGAGGTCTTCGAGTTCGAAGCGGGTCTGGGCATCCACGGACGCGAACGGTTCGTCCATCAAAAGCAACGCGGGGCGGTAGGCCAACGCTCGCGCGATGGCGACGCGCTGCTGCATCCCGCCGGAGAGTTGCCACGGGTACTTGCGGGTCGCGTTCTCCAGACCCACGGCGGCCAGCGCCTCCGCCGCGCGCGACGAGCGCTCGGCCTTGCTCAGTGTGCGCAGCGGGAATTCCACGTTGCGCTGCACGGACAACCACGGGAACAGCGACCGGCTGTAGTCCTGGAACACCACGGCGAGGTCGCTGGGCACGCCGTCGACGGGGGTGCCGTGCAGGCTCACCGTGCCCCGGCCCGGCCTGATCAAACCCGCGATCGCGCGCAGCAGCGTCGACTTGCCGCAGCCGGAGGGGCCGACGACGCAGACGAGTTCGCCGGTCTTCACGGTGAACGACAGCTTGTCGATCGCGACGTGCGGGGCGTCCTTGCCCGCATAGGTGTGGCCGAGGTCGGTGACCTCCAGCATCAGCGCTGTCACAGCGGCATCCTCCGTCATCCTCCGGTCGCCAGGGCCTTGGCCTCGAACGAGTGCCTAGGTTGCCAGGCCAGGGCCCGTCGTTCGAACATGAGCAGCAGGGCGTTGAACAGGTAGCCGAGTACACCGAGCAGCACGATCCACGCCCACATGGTCGGCAGTTCGTAGTCGCGCTGGGCTTGGACGAGTTGGTTGCCGATGCCGTTGGTCGAGCCGATCAGCTCGGAGATCACCATCAGGATGAGCGCGATCGACAGGCTCAGCCGCAGCCCGGCGAACACCTTGGGCAGCGCGGAGGGCAGCACGACCCCCAAAGTCCACTGTGCG
>JALZNB010000038.1 GCA_030857905.1 Actinomycetota bacterium | reverse complement strand
CCCCGGTTGCCAGTGGCCTGGTGTCGCGGTTGTCGTCGGTGGGTCCGATGGTGCCTTCGGTCACTTCGAAGTCCCTCGGCTCCTGCCCGGAGCCGCCGGAGTTCTTCGGCTTGTCGTTGTCAGTCATGTACCACTCCCACCTCGAACAGTACCGATAGGCACAGGGCCAAGTCGGTAGATTGCCACGATCGCAACCTCGGTCGGCCGCCCGGTGACCGCCCCCGCGTACCCGACCGGGCATCATGGGAGGCGATGTCTGGCAGCGGCGATTGGTTTCGGTCATCCGACACCACGATGAGAACCCGGCTGGTGATGGCCGGGGCGTTCGTCGGCGCCCTCCTCCCGCTGGCCACCAGCATGGTGTTCTCCTGGCCGGTACGGGTGGAGAGCAGCCCCGAGGTGATCGCCGAACAGGAGCGGGCGGCCGCGTTCGACTCGCCGACCGGGAGCTGCCTGTCCTGGACCCCGCCCGAGGCCGCGGACATGAAGCGGGTCGAGTGCACCGAGCCGCACCTGTTCGAAGTGACCAGCAACGTCGACATCTCGGGCGAATACCCCGAGGACGCACCCGCCCCCGACGTGGCCAGTTGGCAGGAGATCGCGCTGGCCAAGTGCACCCCGGGCGCGACGACCTACCTCGGCGGCACGCTCGACCCGTTCGGCCGGTACACGGTCAACGCGCTCAAGCCCAGCAGCGCGCAGTGGGAGGACGGTGACCGCAAGCTGCGGTGCGGCCTGCAACGCACGGGCCTGTCCGGCACCCTGCTCACCACCACCGGCTCGGCGAGCAGGCAGGACCAGTCCAACGTGCACGAACCGGGGACCTGCCTGGCGCTGGAAGAGCAGAAGATCGGCGACCCGATCGACTGCCTGAAGGCACACGCCGTGGAGATCGTCGGCACAGTCGACCTCTCGGCTACCTTCCCCGGCGAGTACCCGACCGAGGACGCCCAGCGGGAGAAGCTGATCGACCTGTGCGCGCAGGTCACCGCCGAGTACACCGGTGGCGCCAATCTGGCGTTGATGAAGCTGACCCCGTACCCGGACACGCTCAAGGCGGAAAGCTGGGCGGCGGGCTCCCGCAAGGTCGACTGCAAGGTCGGCGCGAAACTCGAGGACGGCACGGGGCTGGCCCCGATCTTCAACAGCGTGGGAACGGCCCAACCGGTCCCGTCGAGCACGCCGGCCGCCCCGCCGGTATCTCCCTCCCCCGGCGGCTGAGCCATGGCCGTCGAGATGACCCGGCAGCGGTTCGAGGAACTCGTCGCCGACGCGCTCGACCAGCTACCGCCCGACTTCGCCCGCGCGATGTCCAATGTGGTGGTGCTGGTCGAGGACCGGGACCTCGCGGAGCCGTCCCTGCTCGGGCTCTACCACGGCATCGCGCTGACCGAGCGGACCTCGCAGTACGGCGGGGAGCTGCCGGACCGGATCTTCATCTACCGCGAGGCGATCCTCGACATCTGCGAGTCCGAAGAGGACGTGGTCGAAGAGGTGACGATCACCGTGATCCACGAGATCGCCCACCACTTCGGCATCGACGACGCCAAGCTGCACGAACTCGGCTGGGGCTGAGTTCGAGCCGTCCGGTGCTGCCACACCGGACGGCATCGTCCTTACAGGTGGCTCTCCACGACGTCAGCCGCCGCGGGGGCACCGCCCGCCGCGCGGACCGCGTCGCGCATGGCGGCGAGGTTCGCGGCGATCTCCGGGTCGGATGAGACGTGCAGCAGGGCCGCGCGCAGCCGCTCCCCGGTGACCTCGTCGTTCGGGATGTGCGCCCCGAGGTTGAGTTCGGTGAGGCGGGCGCCGTTGAGGAACTGGTCGACGGCCTGCGGGACGGCGATCATCGGGACGCCGAAGTAGAGCGCCTCGGTGAGCGACCCCATGCCCGCGTGCGTGACGAACGCACTCGCCTGGGACAGCACGCTCACCTGCGGGACCCACTGCACGACCTCGAAGTTGTCCGGCACGTCGCCAAGCGCGGCCGGGTCGACATAACGGCCGACGGACAGCAAGACGTGCCATTCCAATCCCTCGAAGGCGCGCACGCATTCCCGATAGAAATCGAGCCGGTTGGTGTAGGCCGAACCAAGGCTGACCAGTACGACCGGTCGGTCACCCGGAGCCTGCCATTCGCCCTGGTGGGCCCGCTCATCGACACTGGGACCGACAAAGGTGTACCTGGCGTCGACCTTCTCGCCCTTGAGCTGCCATTCCCGGGGAATGGTGACGATGCACCGCTTCGGTTCGAGCTGGATCTCGATCCGCGAGAGGTGGACACCACAACTCGCCACGAACGCGTCGAAGTCCGCGTGCAATTCGGCCATGGCGGGCTCGGGTTCGGCGTAGAAGTCGACGCCGAAGTCCTCGGCCATTCCCTCGTAGGCGACGAAGGTGGGCGAGAGTTGGATCGCCGGAATACCCCACTTGGCGGCCAACACCGGCCCCTGCCAGGCCCCGATGTCGTAGATGACCAGGTCAGGATGGTCGTCGCGGTAAGCGGCCTCGATCTGCGGGGTGACCGCGATGAATTCGTCCTGAAACAGCCGCTTGGCGCCGAGTTCGTCCTCGGGCCACACGACGTCGGGGTCACCGGTCGAGGGAAAAGTGGACTCGTACAGCACCGCGGTCGCGCCTGCCTCGGTCACCGCGTTGACGAATTCGTGATTCGTGGCGAAGGTGACCCGGTGGCCGCGCCGGGACAACTCGGCGACCAGGGACAGACTCGGGTTGGTGTGGCCGTGCGCTGGGACGGCCATGAACGCGACATGCTTACGCATGAAGGACTCCAGGTGAGTGATCGGGTGAGAGGGCCATACCCAAGTCACCCCACTCGCGCGTCGCGGTGGGGGCTTGGAGCCCGATCAGAGGTAGTAAACCTGGAAAGCCGACATGCGGCCGAGATTACCATCGCCACCCCGAGGCTTCACCCCGTTTACCGCCGGATGGCCCGGAAGGGCGAGTCCGGGCCATCCGCGCGCTAACCCTTGATGCACACCACTTGCTTCAACTTCGCCACGATCTCGACCAGGTCGTCCTGGTCGCGCAGCACCTGGTCGATGTCCTTGTAGGCGGCCGGGATCTCGTCCACCACGCCCGAGTCCTTGCGGCACTCCACGCCCCTGGTCTGCGCGGCGAGGTCGTCGCGGGTGAAGTTCTTGCGCGCCTTGGTCCGCGACATCACCCGGCCGGCGCCGTGCGATGCCGACTCGAACGAGTCGGGGTTGCCCAGGCCGCGCACGATGTAGGAGCCCGTGCCCATCGAGCCGGGAATGATCCCGAGGTCGCCCCGACCGGCCCGGATGGCACCCTTGCGGGTTACCAGGACCTCCTCGCCGAAGTGCGTCTCCTCGGCGACGTAGTTGTGGTGCACCGAGATCGGGTCGTCGAACTCCACGAACTCGAACTCGGCGCGCACCACGTCACAGATCAGCCGCATCATCACGGCGCGGTTGCGCCGGGCGTAGTCCTGCGCCCAGTACAGGTCGTGCCGGTACGCCGCCATCTCCTTGGTGCCCGCGAGGAACACCGCGAGGTCGAGGTCAGGCAGCTCCGCGTTGTGCGTGAGCCCGCGCGCCACCCCGATGTGGTGCTGCGCCAACAGGTTCCCGATACCGCGCGATCCGGAGTGGAGCATGAGCCAGACCTGCTTGGTGGTGTCGACGCAGATCTCGATGAAGTGGTTGCCGCCGCCGAGGGTACCCATCTGCTGCAACGCCTTCTTGCCGTTGGCGTGCACGGCCGGGGTCAGGTCGTTGAACGCCTTCCAGAACGAGGCCCAGTCACCCGCGTCGCGATCGGTGAACGCCTCACTCTTGTGGCCGCTGAACCCGACCGGCACAACGGCTTCCAGCTTCGACCGCAACTTCGCCAGATCGGCGGGCAGGTCGTCGGCCGAGAGCGAGGTACGCACCGCCGACATGCCGCACCCGATGTCGACCCCGACAGCCGCCGGGGACACCGCGTCCCGCATCGCGATGACCGAACCGACCGTGGCCCCCTTGCCGAAATGCACATCCGGCATGACCGCGACGTGCTTGAAGACCCACGGCAGCGCGGCGATGTTCCGCAATTGCCGCATCGCCTGATTCTCGACCGTTTCCGGTCGAGCCCAGAGTCGGATGTCGACGTTCTGTCCGCTGATGGTGGTCGCTGCCATGCGTGCAGGTTAGGCGCGAAAGCCCTTGCCGCACCAACGAATTAGCGTCGTGGTCGTAGGTCCTCAGCTACTAGCGCATCATGAAACCCCGGCGCCACAGGGCTTTCGACGGCCCGCCGATCATGCCCGTCTCGTCGAGGAAGCCGACGACCTTCTCGGTCATCCACCGCCGCGTCTCCTGGAAGTGCGGGTTGGCCAGCGCCGCGGCCCGCCCCTGCCTCGGGTCGATGCCGACCGAGCGGTAGACGCGCGGGTTGATCAGGGAGTCCATCACCGCGAACGCGACAAGAGCGGTCGCCGCGCGGTGGAATCCGAGCTGGGCGCGGTTGAGCGTCGGCACGGCCCGGATGACTTCCTCGCGGGCGTAGCGGACGTGTCGTGCTTCCTCGATGACGTGGATGCGGTTGACCATTCGGATCAGCGGCTGCATGTTCGGGTCGTCCATGGTGGCGCGCTGCAACCGGTCGGTGGCTTCCTCCGCGACGAGCACGGCGGCGAACATCGACGGGCCGCCCGCGATCCCCTTGTAGACGCGGCCGAGTCGGTGGACCACCCTCGGCGGGCCGTAGGCGGGGACGCCGAAGCGCTCGATGGCCTTGGCGAACATGATCGAGTGCCGGGTCTCGTCGCCGATCTCGGTGAGCGCGTACTGCGCGTGCGCGGTGCGCGGGTCCAGGCCGTAGGCGTAGCGGGCCAGGAGCTGGATCAGGATGATCTCGAACCACAGGCCGACACTGGCGATGCTGGCCATCTCGTGCTTGGACAGCTCGACGCGCTGCTCGGGGCTCAGACGCTCCCAGAGCTCGGTGCCGTAGAGCGAGACCCGTTCGAGCGGCATGTACGCCTTGCCCTCGACGGTCGGGGCGTGCCAGTCGATGTCCAACCGCGGGTCGTAGGTGTTGCGCACCGACGCGTCGAGCAGGCGCTCGGCGACCTGGTTCGAGTCCTTGGGCTGCGATACGCGCACCATGGCCGGTCCTCCCGATGGCTTGTTACCGCTTGACTGTTACGAGAAGTAACAGTTACTTGTGGTCCAGGTTGCGCGAGTTGTGCCGCCTTTGTCAAGAGCCGCTAGCGTCGAAACCATGAGCATGGCGACGAAGCTTCTCGACACCGTGCTGGACCGCGCGGTGGTTCCCGGCTACACCAAGATCGGCTACTCGGTGCGCAGCCACTTCTGGGCCGCCGATCCCGAGCCGGGTGCGCTCGAAGGCTGCACCGCGCTGGTGACCGGCGCCAATTCCGGCCTGGGCAAGGCAACCGTCGAGGGGTTGGCGAAGCTCGGCGCGACCGTGCACATGCTGGTGCGCGACCTGGAAAAGGGCGAGCGAGCGCGTCTGGAGATCGCCAAGGACGTACCGGACGCGCACATCGAACTCCAGGAATGCGACGTGTCGAACCTGGCCGACGTGCGAGCGTTCGCCGAACGGTTCACCTCGAAGCACGGCAGCCTCGACGTGCTCGTGCACAACGCGGGCACGCTCCCCCCGGAGCGCGCGGAGACCGACGAGGGCAACGAGATCGCGTTGGCCACGCACGTGCTCGGCCCGTTCCTGCTGACCGGCCTGCTGCGCCTGCCGCTGATCCAGGCCAAGGGCCGCGTGATCTTCGTGACCTCCGGCGGCATGTACACCACGCCCCTGCGCACCGACGACCCCCAATTCACCACCGGCGAATACTCCGGCGGCAAGGCATACGCGCGCACCAAACGGATGCAGGTGGCACTGACCGAACAATGGGCGACACGCCTCGCCGACGACGGCGTGAGTGTTCACAGCACACACCCCGGCTGGGCGGAAACACCTGGGGTGACGGCGTCACTGCCGGGATTCAACAAAGTGATGGGCCCGCTACTGCGCACACCGCAACAAGGCGCGGACACGATCATCTGGCTCGCCGCCGCCGCAGAACCCACCAAAGCCAGCGGCACCTTCTGGCACGACCGCCGCGCGCGACCCACCCACTACCTGCCGTGGCAACACGACGACGCGCAGACGCGCAAGGAACTGTGGGACCTGTGCGTCGCCGAGACCGGCTTGGCCGTGTAGCTCAACTGGCCGGATGTACCGCTGGTCAACAAGTTCGACCACGCGGCGAGCCCGCACTGCCTCGAACGTGGGCGAAACGCGGCGCCGAGCGATTATCGCCACGCCTTCACCGTGGGTGCCCAGCGGGTTCCGCCTGAACCGAGACGGCGCAATTAACCCGATCTAGTGATGCCCGGTCGATGGGCCGCCACCGGGCGATGACGCTGCCTACTATGCGGATGCGGCGGATCACGGCCGAAAGTCTCCGTGAGCGGTGACCGCCGAGGGCAAACTCTCAGGTATCCGTATGGCGCAACCCAACTGGGTTGATCCGATCGACTCAGCCCAGCACATCTTGGCGAGCCCCCGACAGGGTCGACACGATGCTGCTCGTCTGCCGCCGTCCGCGACCTTCGGGGGAGTCGTTTGAGGCCAGCGATTCAGCGAGAGAAGTCGTCCGGAATGTCGGGTTATGTCGAACAGGCGGCCGAAGCGTTCATTTCAGCGAGTCAGATGCTTCCGGTTGAGCACGTGGTGGCCGCCAGCGGAGAGATTCCCCTGTCGTGTCCGCCATTCACCAGGCGGGCGGCCCTGCGGGGCAGGAACTTGCCCAGGTCGCGCTGACGATTCAGACTGATCTAGAGCTCTTGGGCGGACGTCTTCAGGAACTGAGGCAACGATTGGACGGCGCCGCTCAGGCCGTCCTGCGCGGGGGCACTTGAGATCGTGCGGGTAGCGAAAGTACCCGCTCGTCCTCGACCCCCGAGGCAACGAAACCCGAAAGTTCGACACCAGCAAGGAAATCGCCATTACTGGACTCCGTCAAAAAGCGATTGAGAGAGGGACGTGAGTTCAACGTAAACAATTGGCATCGATATCCCGCGAATGAGATCATCTTGAACAACAAGAAAATTCTCGATTCATACCTGCCAGAACGGGAGATCGTGTCCCGCAAGCATACCCAGATCGCCAACATCCAACCGAGTACATGGCGAAACTATCTGGGAGAACACGCCAACAAATACAAGTCAGGTGAAATCATCAAAAACTCGCCCACTATGCGAGAAAAATATCCCGATCTTGTCGGCGAGGAGCTGGACGGTTCGCCCTACATGGAGGTCCCAGTACAAGAGAAAGACGTTCCCGACTGGGCACTTCGCGCCACAGCCGACCTGGCCATTACCATCAGAGATATCAACGGGCGCATATACAAGACGCCCAGGGAAGGGGCTTGACCGTGCGGTGGGTCTACTGCGAGCAGTGGAACGGTTTGCTCGGCAAGCCGCTCACGCCAATTGACGAGAATGAAGCGCGCCGCAGGCACGAAACCGGTGAACTCTACACAGCTGTCGGCAACGGATCAGGCCAGGAGCGCATCCTTGTTCAGGTTCGTCTGGAAAACGGATATGTCGGGATCAAATTCCTCGATGATCGCGGGCGAGACGAGTTGATCTACAACTTCAGAGTGACTGACGAAAAATTGTTTCTTCGCAAGATCATCGCTTATACGTACGACGAGCTCGGAGCGAACGAGCGAGTTCCGCTGATCGTCGAGAGCATCACATACAAACCGGATGGCACCTGCCGAAACAAGGTCGACGACTTGAGGGTTGACCACGTAACAGAAACGGATTATGACATGGTGGATGTGGACGTTCACTGGGAACCGATTCCGTCTTTCGGGGATTACGACTCCATCGTGCGGCGCGAACGGGACTGACCGCTCCACACCGGCGGAAGAGCCGTAACCCGATCTAGTGACGCGCAGTTGCCGGTTCGACGCATCGGGCTGACGCTGCCTGTTATGCGTATGTGGCGGATCGCGGCTGGAAGTTTCTGCGTGGCGACAGGTTTGCTCGCGGCGCCGGGGTGGGCGAGTGCGGATGAGAACTACATCGCGCTGGTTTCTCCGGCCGCGCGGGCGGTGGCCGTCGAGTACAAGATTCCGGCGTCTGTCGCGGCGGCGCAGTCGGCGTTGGAGTCGGGGTGGGGGCGTAGCGCGTTGGCTGTCGAGTCGCGCAACTACTTCGGGTTCAAGTGCACGGCGGCGGGGCCTGGGCCGATAGCCATCGCCTGTCGGGACTACCCGACGACCGAGTGCACTCCTGAGTGTCATCCGGCCACAGCGCCGTTCCGCGTCTACACCGCCCTGCCCGACTCGTTTCGCGACTACGGGCGTCTGTTGACGACCAGCGCCCACTACGCCGCCGCCTTGCCGCTGGCGGGCGATCCTGACGCGTTCATCACCGAGGTGGGCAAGAAGTACGCCACCGACCCGAACTACGCGACCAAGGTCATCAACCTGATGCGCACCCACGATCTCTACCGATTGGACGCCCCTGCGTGACCGGGCACGCGCTGTCCGCGACGAGTTCGAGAACTCCTGCCGTCCTCGGAAAAAACGTCCGCTACTCGTGTATTTCGCACGCGGGCCCGCACTCATTAGGGGTGAGACAGAAATCGCCTTGGCGCAGGAGGACCGCGATGTTGTGCACGGTGGAGCCGGGTAGTGAAGCAGCCGCGGGCATAGCCGCCATCGAGGCGTCGCTGCGCGAGGTCTCGATGGCGTCTCCCACGCGCGGGGTCCGGTTTCCCGTCCCGGCGGAGCGGGACAACCTCGACACCGTCGTGGCCGCCGCGATCGCGGGTGACGCCTCGGCCACCGAACAACTGTTGATCTTCCTCCGGCCGCTGGTCATCCGGTACTGCCGGTCGAAGTTCGGGCGGATGCCGCGCTCGTTCAGCACGCCCGACGACGTGGCGCAGGAGGTCTGCGTCGCGGTTTTCCGCGCCCTGCCCGGGTACCGGCAACTCGGGCGGCCGTTCCTGTCGTTCGTCTACGGCATCGCCGCGCACAAGATCGCCGACGTGCACCGCGCCAACGCCCGCGACAAGTCCGAGCCGATCGCCGACACGCCTGAGGTGATGAGCCTGGACGACGGCCCGGAGCAGCTCACCCTGCGGATGGAGTTACAACAGCGCACCGGCGGCCTGCTGCGCACCCTGACACCCCGCCAGCGCGACATCCTGGTGATGCGGGTCGTGATGGGCATGTCCGCGCAGGAGACGGCGGACCAGATCGGCACGACGGCCGACGCGGTCCGCGTCGCCCAGCACCGCGCCCTCAACCGCCTCCGCAAGACGCTCGCCGCGCGCTGATCACTAGCCGGGGTCGGGGATGCGACGCAGCCCGGAGACGTACTCGTCGGCCGGGAAACGGATCTCGTTGCGGTCGATCTTGGCCTGGGCCGCCTTGATGATGTCGGCGCCGACCACGTCGGCCAGGCGGACGAGGTAGAGCAGCACGTCGGCCAGTTCGTCGTCGATCTGGGCCCGCAGCGTCGGGTCGGCGTAGGCGGCGGCCGCCTGCTCCGGGGTCAGCCACTGGAACAGTTCGTTGAGTTCGCCGACCTCGCCGGTCAGTGCCATGACGAGGTTCTTCGGCGTGTGGAACCGACCCCAGTCCCTCGCCTCGGCGAACGCGCGTTGGCGGGCCACCACGTCGTCGAAGCTCATGCGTCCGAGGTCTTCTTGGAGCGGAGCAGGATCTTGTCCGACTTCGGGATGCTGGTGCCCGCGGCGGGGACCTGTTCCACCACCACCCAGTTCCGGTCGGAGACGAGCATCCGGCCCTGGCCGGTGGCGTCTTCTTCGGTGAGGTAGTAGAAACCCGCCTTCTGCATCGCGTTCTGTGCGTCCTGATGGACCATGCCGACGACGTCCGGGACGGCGGCCGACTCGACGATCACGTTCGACGGCGGTGGGATCGGGGGCTGGTCGGCATTGCAGGCGGTGAGCAGGGCGGTGAGGACAACTGCTCCGAACATGACTTTGCGCATGACTCCCCTGTCTCCGCGTCGACACCCCCAGTCTGGCAGTCGACGCGGTCCTCCCGCACAGGAAAACCCGGCTCACGCGGCGCGGGAACCAACGACCAGCGTGTTCACTCGGGCGGGGTGCCGGGAGTCGGTCCGCCCGCTGTGGTCGATCACCAGTGGCCGGGTGCGACGGCGGCGGTGGTGCCCACCCTCGTGGAGCTTGGCGTCGGCCTCCACGATGAGCGGGCCGAGTGCCATCACGAGCAGCAGGCCGAGGGCGAGCACGATTCCGGTCCAGGCGAGCGCGGTGCCGATCACGGTGAAACCTCCAGGTGTTTGTTTTCGCTGGTCACCACCCTGCCGGGTGAACAACATCAAGTAATCGGCCACGAAGCCGAGAAGCGCCGCGGGAGGTGGCCGACCGGCCGATGCCAATAGCGCCGATTGACCGAGGCGGGCACCGCCGAACGGGCCTACCTTTCAGCACCATGGACTCGATCACCCGCCATTCGCCGTTCGGGCTGCTCGCCGCCGCCTACCTACTGGACCTGGTGTTTTACGGTCTCGGCGCGGACGATGCGACGGCCGCGCTGGTGCCACTCCCGCTGATGGCGTGCGTGTTCCTCAGTGCGCACCGGGCGGCGGTGGGCGCGGTCGTTGGCGCCGTGGTCGTTGTCGGCACGTCGCTGGCGATTCGTGCGGTCCCGTTCGGCTTCGCCGAGGTCGACTTGACCATCTCCGAGCTGACAGCGGGCGGGCTGCTGGTGACTTTCGCCGTGTGGCGGTGCGGCCGGTGGGTCGCGGCGGGCTGCGTTGCGCTGCTGGTCGCCGCAGGTGCCAGCTCCGTGTTGATCCGCTTTTTCGACAGCCTGGAGAACGCGGCATACCTCGGACTCGCTGTGCTCGCGGCGAGCATCGTGGCCGGTCTGCTGTTGCGCATGGCCGATCAGGAACGGTTCGCCCCGGCGACGCGTACGTTCTTTCGCGCGCAGTGGCCACTGGCCGCTGTGCTGGCAGTCTTCCTGCTGGTCGACAGCGCCTCGAAGATCTCGATGGTGCACTACCCGCCGATCGGCGGGGTGTTCTTCCTGCTGCTGGTACTGGCCTCCGTCAGCACCGCCGTGTGCGCGTTCTTTGGGCCGCGTGCGTCCGTGCGACTCGTCCTGGCGGGTGCCGCGATCACCATCGTCACCTCGATGATCTGGTCGGCGTTGGCGACCCAGTACAGCTCGCCACGGGGACTGACCGTGCCGCTGACCCTCGCGACGGCGCAGATGGCGCTGGTCGCCTATGTGGTGCGCTATGCCGAGCGTCGGTCGGCGGCGATCAGCGTCGCCGCCCTGGTGGGCGCGGACCTCGTCACGCTCATGACCGGCGATTTCGTCACCCCGCTCGATCCCGGTTCGTTCTTGCTGGTCTCGGCGTTCCTGCTCCTGCTGGCCATGGCCACCGGGCAGTACTTCCGCTCGCGCGACCGTGAGCGCAACCAGACGATCCGGGTCGCGGTGAGCGGGGCGCAGCAGGCCGAGCGGATGGCGCTGGCCCGGGAACTGCACGACGTCGTCGCACATCACGTGACCGGGATCGTCGTGCAGGCCCAGGCCGCGAGGCTGGTCGCCGGACGCAGCCCGGAGGCGGCGGTCGTGGCCCTGGGCAAGATCGAACACAGCGGCGGTGAGGCGTTGGCCGCGATGCGGATGCTCGTCGGGAGCTTGCGCGGGTCCACCCCCGCGGGCAGTTCGACCGCGGCCAGGCAGGCGACCACGGACCTCGTCTCCGACCTGCGCTCGCTGGCCGGGAACTTCGCCGGACCGGCGGTCCACGTGGAACTCGAACTCCCGGAGACCCTGCCACCGGAGGCGGGCCGGTCGGTGTTGCGGCTGGTCCAGGAGTCGCTGACCAACGTCACCAAACACGCGGCGAGCGCGAGCGCGGTCACCGTGCGGATCAACACCACCGACGATGAACTGCACGTCCGGGTGGCCGACGACGCGGACGGCACCGCGACCCGCCCGATCCGGGAGTCGTCGGGTTACGGTCTGATCGGGATGCGTGAACGGGTCGAACTGCTCGGTGGCACGTTCACCGCGGGGCCGGGCGCCCGGTCGGGGTGGACGGTCGACGCGCGGTTCCCACTGCGAAAGGACAAGTCGTGATCCGGGTGCTCATCGCCGACGATCAGGAGATGGTGCGGGCCGGGTTCCGGATGATCCTGGAGACCCAGGACGACATGGAGGTCGTCGCCGACGTCGCCGACGGGCTCTCCGCGGTGGCGCGGGCCCGCGAACTACGTCCTGACGTCTGCCTGCTCGACATTCGGATGCCGGGGATGGACGGCCTGGAGGTCACCCGCGCCCTGTCCGGGCCTGAGGTGGCCGAGCCGCTCAAGGTCGTCGTGGTGACCACGTTCGATCTCGACGACTACGTGCACACCGCGCTCGAGAACGGTGCGAGCGGCTTCCTGCTCAAGGACGCGGGACCCGCGCTGTTGATGGAGGCCGTACGCGCGGCCGCACGCGGCGACGCGCTGGTGTCGCCACAGATCACCGTGCGG
>JALZNB010000023.1 GCA_030857905.1 Actinomycetota bacterium | reverse complement strand
TCGATGGCGTGGGGTCGCCGATGCGAGTGCGGGCATTTTTGAGCGCTTTCACGATCTGGAGGGAGTGATCCCGTTCCGTAGGCGCGGTCAATGCGGCTCGCAGGATGACTGCCACTGCGTTCAGTTCAGGCGGCGCCAGCCCGGTTAAGCGACCGATCGTGGATAGCTGCCATTAGCAGACCACTCCGAATTCCATCGTCGCCTCGTCGAAGAGGTCGCTACTCGCCTCGAACAGTCCGGACGCCTCGTCGAACGCCGAAGCGTCGAGCTCAGTCGAGCCCCTCTCGAAAGCGTCTAGGCCATCGAGGAACGTACCAAGAGAAGCGGTGAGCCGTGTCTCAAAGGTTCGAGCTGCGGCAAGGTCAGGACCCTGCTCCAACGCTGCCCGCACGTCATCAACGAGGACATCGAGCTTCGCCCGCTCCCGGGCGGCGCTCTGTGCATCGTCGTTTGCGAGGGCGTCCAGGGTAGGTCCCATCTGTGCACCGGCAGCCATGATTAGGGGGTCAATCACCTCGCACACCGTCTCCCGATATGCCTGAGCTTCGTCGGGCGTAGGTGTCGGCGTCTGAGTGGGCTCAGGCGTCGGTGATTCACGCACGGTAGGTAGAGACGTGCCGATCTCGGCGATGTCTCCGAGGCGATCTGGCCGCCGCATCCGGCCAACATGGCGAGCAACACAAGTGGATAAAGGCGCCGCATGCTCGGTTTTCCTCCCCTTCAGCGGCTCGGGCAGTGGCCGCGTCGACCATTGTGGCACTCTGTGTCTAGGTGTGGACGTTTGGTCCGTAGACCTGTGCCCACCGATAAGCCGCCAGTTATCGTCCGCGAGTAGCATCAGCACGCAGCCGCCGCGAGCCCGGCCATTACCCGCCTCCTGAGCTAGCAGGGAGAATCGGTGCGTCGGGATAGCGGCGGTTTCAGGCAATAGGAGTGCCACGGCGCGGCCATGTCACGGTGGCATCGATAGCGGCAAGACGCCGGACATGTCGTCTGAACTGAGCCACGCGCCGCGAGCCACGCCGTCGACGACGAGCACGTGCGTGCTTGCGCCTGTTCTACCGCCAACGATCGGAGTCGCTTGCAGTTCGGCTGTCGCGCCGCTCAAGTCCGAGAAGTCGAGCCCAATCTCCCGCGAGACTTCGAGATAGAGTGCCCACGGGGGTTGCTGGATGTCGCCGATTTCGATGGTGTCGGTGACCGTTGGACCGGTCGGGGTGAGCCCGTATTGCTCTAGCACTTGGGCGCTAGCGGGAGCGACGCTGGCTGACCCACACCCGGCGGCGATCAGCAAGACGCAGGTTCCCATCACGCCGGTCCTCACGGGCGGAGTCTATCGGCTCGGTCGTTTCCGTGAGGTGCGTCGGATAGCGGCGGCTTCCCTTGTCCTTGACGACGTAATCGCGGTAGCGCAGGTGAGGTAGCTCAGCTGAGTTTAGCCCCCGCCGCCGCTCGTCATGCCGCCATGGCCGTGGGCCATACCCAATCCCGCCCCACGGGCCGCAATGCGTACCATGTCGTTGTCGGTCAACCGCCGCCCATAGTGCGAGACCGCACGGTCGTTGCAGTCGCCGCACAGGTGATGCGCCGTCCCGCCCGTATCGCGGGTCGTGCGCCGGTCACTGAAGAGGGGCGTCCCGGGTGCAGTGCTTCGGTCGCACCCGATGCAAGGCTCGTTCGGCTGCAGCGCATTCATGACGTTCGCGGTTCCCCTGAGGCGGATCTCCCAAGATCATTATGGTGGCGGACTGCGCTGTCAACGACGGCAAGACGTACTGCCGCCAGGGTTGCGCGAATCAGACCGGTTGCCATTGCTAGCTGGAAAGCCGTCAGTAATGGACGCCGAGTAGCATCTATACGGAGCCGCCGCAAAGCCCGGCCATTACCCGCGTCCTGAGCTAGCAGGGAGAATCGGTGCGTCGGGATAGCGGCGGTTTCCGTATGCTCAGCGCCCAAATGACACCTCCGGAAGCCCTCCTCGTTGCAGCCCTTGAGGCGTCGGAAGATCGGGCGGGCTATTGCACCTCCGTCTCGCCCCTATGAACGAAGGGGGATGAGTCCAGGTCACTGCAGAATGGTCGTGGTGGCGCAATGCGCCCACCAAAGCTGGCTCAACCGGCCCTTAGGCAGTGACGGCCACACTGGCCCGTCGCCTTCCAAACCGAAGATGCTCTGGCGGCACTCGTCTCGCGCTCGCGCCACCTGACTGGACAGCTCGTCGCGTCGTGCGTAGCGTCGCTTCGCGGGCAGGTCGAGCACCGAGCGGTCCCCCGACTGCGACGCAGCGAGGTGGGCGTCCCAGCCGTGAGCCACCAGCTCGCACCACAGCTGCAGCGGCAGGCTTGAGTGTCGGTGATAGAACGCAATGCGGTGCTGGTAGACGCCTTCCGTCAGCGCCGCGTCGGCTAGTTCGAGAAGTAGCCCGCGTTCGTCGGGGCCATCCACTCGGTATACGTGAATGTCGCCGATGCGCTCCGTCGCGGTCACGTTGAAGTCGCCGCCTACGGTTCCGGCGATAGCCGCCCGGAACTGGGCGGCCTGAGGTGAATCGAACAGACGCAAGACGGAGTGTTTGCGCGTTGGGCGTGCCATGAGTGAAGTCTCCTATCGCTTCTGGCAGGGGCACCGCGCCGTGAGGCCGGTTGCCGGACCGTCATCGAGCCAGAACTCTCAGGTCACTCTTGATAGGTGCGAACTACGTCGCGTTGCCAGTTTACGCTGCATCTGGACCTAGCACACGACTTACGATAGCGTCTATGGAGTTGGGACCACGACCTACCGATTTGGTGACGTCGAAGCCTGACCATGTTCTCGAAAGACCTGGGTCAATTGACGAGCTGCCTCAGCAACCACCCAATCATGGTGATGCCGGTCGCTTAGCCCTGGATGAGCTGGGTCACCTACCAGGTGTCGCCCGACTGACGCCACGCCGTCGGTACCTCAGGGTCCTCGGGCGGGTACGCGATTACGCATACTCCGTCGTGTGAGGTAGCCTATTTCTAAGGGTTGCCTGTCCTGCTCGATTTTCAGCGAAGTCTCCGGCACAACGGACCGCCCGCCATTGATGCGATCCGGCGTGATCTACTGACGACTTACCGGCGCGGCGACCACGCGTGTCGCCAGTCCCTTGTGAGAGCAGCTCAGGTCGAGCGACACGCAAGCGCCGTCCCGAGGTCCGGTACCCACGTTCGTACCCACAAACCCAGATGACGCAGCGGTACCTGGACTATCGCCATGGACGAGGAAGCAGCACAAGACGCAGGGCCCGTGCTCAAGCCGAACCAACTTCGGATCAGCAGGTCGGGGGTTCGAATCCCTCACCCGGTAACGCGAGAGTCTCACTCCCACGTGCTGGCAGGCGGCTTCGAGCTGACGTCGTACACCACGCGGTTCACCCTCGGCCCAGACACAGGAAGAGTCGGGTGGAGGGACGTCCCACCCGGCTCCTCGCCTAAGGCGCCGTGTGCGAGCACAATGACGCCGTGAAGATCCTCGTCACGGGCGCCGCCGGGACGCTC
>JALZNB010000020.1 GCA_030857905.1 Actinomycetota bacterium | reverse complement strand
GGCACATCCAGGTCAGCGGTCAGGCTGTGAAAGCGATGCAATCCCCAAGCCGACAGCGCGGCAACGCCGACCAACATCCCGGTCATCCGAGCCACGACAACCCCAGCCGATGCCACTCCGTGCCGTTCTCCCGGAACCGCACGCAACACAGCGGCGGACAGTGGCGCGATCACCAGCCCCAATCCGAATCCGGCGATCGCGAGGTCGACGTCCAGCCGAGGTAGCCCGATGAACGTCGAGGTCAACACGTCCAACGGCCAGAACGACATCAGCAGGTAACCGGCAGCGGCGATCAGCATCCCCGCGACAGCCACCACCCGATCACCGAGTCGTGCCGCCAACACACCACCCAGCACGGCACCGACAGGCAACGCGATCAGGAATCGCAGCAACAACAGCACGCCGCCCCGGTCGTCGGCCCCCAGCAGTGTCTGCGCGAACAGGTCCACGTTCACGAGCGTCACCATCAGCGCCGCCCCGGCCGCGACCGACACACCCAAGGCCGCCAGGAACGGCCTCATCGCGACGCCCGCGGGATCGATGAGCTTTGTCCGCGCCCGCCGTTCCCACACCAGAAACGCGACCAGGGCGATGACTGCCCCGACAAGCAGGGGCACACCCCACGGCGGTAGGACGGCGTCACGCGGATTCGGGTTGTAGAGCCCGATGACGGCCAACCCCAGCGTCACCGCGAGCAGCAGCCCGCCGACGACATCGACTCGCACCCGAGGCCCGGACGCCTTGTGCGCGGGGACGGTCACCTGGATTGCCACCATCGCCAGCACGGCGAGCGGGAGGTTCACCCAGAACACGCCGCGCCACCCGGAGACGTCGAACCAGTCCGCCCACAGCGCGAGCCCCGCGACGAACACCCCGTACAGCGGGCCGAGCACGCTGCCGAGTTCCTGGGCCCCGCCCACCGCGCCGAGCACAGTGGACCGCCGTCGCACACTCCACATGTCGGCCGCCAGCGCCATGGTCACCGGCAGCAACGCGCCGGAGGCGACGCCCTGCACCACCCGCCCGGTCACCAGCATCGGCAGGTCGGTCGACATCGCGGTGATCACCGAGCCCGCGAGGAACCCGAGCAGGCACAGTTGCAGCAGGAGTTTGCGGCCGAAGCGGTCGGACGCCTGTCCGAGCAGCGGCATCGCGGCGATGTAGCCGAGCAGGTAGCCGGTGACGATCGGGGTGACCCGCTCCAGGCGGTTCACCGGGATCTGCAGGTCGTCGATGATCTGGCGGATGACGCTGACCACGACGTAGGTGTCGAGCGCGCCGAGCAGGACGGCGAGGCCGCCCGCACCGATCGCGACCGTGCGGCCGGTGCGGGTCGCGTCGGTGGTCGTCATCTCAGGCGGGCGGGCTGACGGTGACCGGCTTGTCCACATCGGACAGCGTCAGGTCTATGGACGCCGTCTGGCCTTCGCCGCCGGGCAGCGTCACCGACGCCTTCATCGGCTGCTTGTTGTCCTCGCGAATCCAGATGGCGACATCGACGTCGCTGTTGACGCCCGGCACCACCGTGGACACCACGTCCTGGGTCGCCTTGCCCGCGACCTTGTACGCCGAGACGCCGTCGATGTCCGACTTGGACTCGGTGCGCGGGTTCTGGATGTTGGCCAGGATGTTGGCGATGCCCTTGTCCGGGTTCAGGATCGCCGACGGGTCGTAGATGTTGGCGCTCAGTGCCGCCGGGTACTTCTGGAAGCCCCCGGTCGGCCCCTTGATGTAGAGCGAGTCGTCGACGAGGACGAACTCACCCTCGATGAGTTGACCCATCAGGGTCAGTTTGACGGTGCCTTTCGCCCCGCCGGACGCGCCGCCTTCCCGGGTCAGGTCACCTTCGGCGGTCTGCACGGGGATGGCCGAGACAGTCCCGTTGACCTTGAGCGTGAAGTGCGCGCTGCGGATGTCCCGGGTGACGGTGGCCGATTCCTTGAGCAGGCCCGCCCCGTCCGGCAGGCTCTCACCCCCGCTCGGGGACTCGGTCGAGGTGCATCCCGCGACCACGGCCGCACACAGTGCGAGGGCTCCGACAAACAACCGGCGCGTCACCATGGGGGAATCGTAAGGCTCAGCCGCCGCGCCGTGGCCAGTGCGGTGACCTCGGCGATCGGTCAGGAGGCGATGTCGGACCGGAACGTCTTGCGGTAGGCGAGCGGCGACACCCCGATCGAGGCTCGCATGTGCTGCCGCAGCGACGCCGCGCTGCCGAGGCCGGACTGTTCGGCGACCAGGTCCACGCTCCGGTCCGTGGTCTCCAGGAGGTGCCGTGCCTGCCGCAGCCGCTGCTGCAAGAGCCACGCGCCCGGCGACATGCCGGTTTCAGCGCGGAATCGACGGGAGAAAGTCCGCACACTCATTGACGCGTGCGCGGCCAGCGCGGCTAGCTCCAACGGCTCGCTGAGCCTGTTCAGCGCCCACGCGCGAGTTGGGGAGACCCCGCCGGATTCGCCTTCGGGCAGGGGAGCGTCGATGAACTGCGACTGTCCGCCCTCCCGCCACGGCGGCACCACGCAGTACCTGGCCGCGCGGTTCGCCACCTCGCTGCCGTGGTCGGAGCGCACCACGTGCAGGCAGAGGTCGACTCCGGCGGCCAGCCCGGCCGAGGTCAGGATGTCGCCGTCGTCGACGAACAGAAGTTCCGGCTCCAACAGCACCTTCGGGTACAGCGCGCGGAACTCGTCGCTGAAGCGCCAGTGTGTCGTGGCTCGACGACCGTCCAGCCACCCGGCCGCGCCCAGCACGAACGCGCCAGTGCAGATCGACATCACCCGGGTGCCCGGCCGGATCATCGCCAGCGCCTCGCCGATCTCGTCGGTCAGTACACCGAAGTGGCGCGGTTGCGGGGATCGGGTGCCGGGGATGACCACGGTGTCCGCTGTGGCCAGTGCCTCGGGCCCGTGGTCGAGAATGCCGGTGAACCCAGTGCTCATCCGTACCGGCTTGTCGTTCACCCCGCACACGATGGTGTCGTACAGCTCGGTGTCGTCCGCGGTGAGCGAGGCCCCGAACACCAGCGACGCGATGGTGAGGTCGTAACCGACAGCCTGGTCGATCGCCAGGACGGCAACCCGGTGCGTCATGGCCAGATCCTTACATATCTTGGCAATCAGGCCACTAGTTCGCGCGGCGTCACCCGGTCAAGCTACCGGCGTGACCCAACAGATCATCCGAATACGCAGGCCGCACTGGGCCTGGTTCGTCGCGGGCGCCGCTTTCGTCGCGCTCGTCGGTGCCGCGGCCTTCCGCGCGGCGCCCAGCGTGCTGATCGACCCGCTGCATCGCGAGTTCGGCTGGTCGACGGGCACGATCTCGGCGGCGGTGTCGATCAACCTGGTCCTCTACGGCGTCATCTCCCCGTTCGCGGCCGCGCTGATGGAACGGCTCGGGATGCGCAGGGTCGTGGCGTGCGCGCTGCTGCTGGTCGCCGCAGGCAGTGGGCTGACGGTGTTCATGACAGCCACCTGGCAGCTCCTGCTGCTCTGGGGTGTGTTCGTCGGCGTCGGCACGGGCTCGATGGCACTCGCCCTCATCGCCACCGTCACCTCGCGCTGGTTCGTCAAGCGCCAGGGCCTCGTCAGTGGCGTGCTGACGGCGGCGGGTGCGGCAGGCCAGTTGGTATTCCTCCCGGTCGTCGCCGCGCTCGCCGAGAGCAGCGGCTGGCGGGCAGCGTCGCTCGCGGTGTCGTTCGCGGCGCTGGTCGTCGTTCCCGTGGTGTGGATCGCCTTGCGCGACAGCCCGAGTGAGGTCGGCACGACGGCGTACGGCGCTGACCCCGAAGCGCCCGTCGTCGTCTCGAAAGCGACCGGCGGCAGCGCGGCACGGGCACTTCGCGCTCTGCGCACGGCCGCGCGAACCAGAACGTTCTGGCTGCTCGCAGGCGGTTTCGCGATCTGCGGCGCGTCGACGAACGGCCTCATCGGCACCCACTTCGTGCCCGCGGCGCACGACCACGGAATGCCCGCGACGACCGCCGCGGGACTGCTCGCCCTCATCGGCATCTTCGACGTCGCGGGCACCATCCTGTCGGGCTGGCTCACCGACAAGATCGACCCGCGTTACCTCCTCGGCGCCTACTACAGCCTGCGCGGCGCGTCCCTGATCGTGCTGCCGCACCTGTTCGCGGCCACCACCGAACCGCCGATGTGGGCGTTCATCGTCTTCTACGGTCTCGACTGGGTCGCCACCGTGCCGCCGACGGTCGCTCTGTGCCGCCGCGCGTTCGGGGCGGACGGCCCGATCGTGTTCGGCTGGGTTTTCGCCTCGCACCAGGTGGGCGCCGCCATCGCCGCGGTCGGGGCGGGCATGACCCGCGATCACCACGGCAGCTACGACCTCGCCTGGTACGTCGCGGGTGGACTCTGCGCGATGGCGGCGGTGCTTTCGCTCGGCATCCGGGTCGCCAAGGCGAGAACCTGATCGGGTGTGGGGC
>JALZNB010000010.1 GCA_030857905.1 Actinomycetota bacterium | reverse complement strand
CTACACGCCTGCCGGTCTGCGTCGCCTCACCGAGCATCTGCACCCGGGCGGGCTCTTCGGGCTCTGGTCGAACGACCCGCCCGACGAGGAGTTCGTCGCCGCGCTCTCGACGTCGTTCGCGCGGGTGCGGGCGGAGATCGTCACCTTCGCCAACCCGTTGCAGGACCGCGACGCGACGGCCACCGTCTATCTCGCGACCATGGGACCCGGCCCCGGCTAGTGTCGTGGCCACCGGAATACGGCAGTGCGCGTGTCCGGTGTGGATGGCCCTGGCGGACGACGCCGTTGTGGCGAGGTCAGCGCGTCGGGCCGTGGCGGGGGCTGGACCTGGTGAGCTGCGTGAGGAATTCGGAGTTGGTGGGGGTCTTGCGCAGACCATCGAGGAGCATGTCGAGTGCCTGCCCGCTGTCCTTGCTCGCGAGAGCCCGCCGCAACGTGCGGGTGGCGGTCATCTCCGCGCCGCCCAGCAGCAGTTCTTCCTTGCGGGTACTGGACTGGTGGATGTCGACGGCGGGATAGACGCGGTTGCTCGCGATCTTGCGGTCCAGCCTCAACTCGGCGTTGCCGGTTCCCTTGAACTCCTCGAAGATCAGCGTGTCGCCCGCGGAGCCGGTCTCCACCAGCGCGGTGGCGAAGATGGTCAGCGAGCCGCCGTTCTCGATGTTGCGGGCGGCGCCGAGGAAGCGTTTCGGTGGTGTGAGCGCGCTGGAGTCCACCCCGCCCGAGAGAATCCGCCCGGACGCGGGCGCGGCCAGGTTGTAGGCGCGGCCGAGGCGCGTCAGCGAGTCGAGCAGGATCACCACGTCGCGCCCCAACTCGCCCAGGCGCTTGGCCCGCTCGATGGCCAGCTCGGCGATCGCGATGTGATCGCGCGGCGGCCGGTCGAAGGTGGCGGCGATCACCTCACCCGGCACCGAACGCGCCAGGTCGGTGACCTCTTCGGGGCGCTCGCCGACCAGGACGAGCATGACGTGGCATTCCGGGTGGTTCTTGGCCAGACCGTGCGCGATCGCTTGCAGCACCGAGGTTTTCCCGGCCTTGGGCGGTGCGACGATGAGCGCCCGCTGTCCCTTGCCGACGGGCATGATGAGGTCGGTCACCCGCGTGGTGAGGGCATGCGGTTCGGTTTCGAGCCGCAGCCGCTCGTTGGGGTAGAGCGAGACCATCTCGGAGAACACCGCGCGGGACTTGACGTGGCGCGGGTGTTGACCGTTGACGGTGTCGACCTGGACGAGGGATGCCGCCTTCTCGGCCCTGGCCGACGGCCGGGCGATACCGGTCACGGTGTCGCCGCGACGCAGGCCGTGTTGCCGGACCAGGGTGAGCGGCACGGGGGCGTCATGGGGACTGGGCAGGTAGCCGTCGACGCGCACGAAGGCGCGGTTGTCGACGACGTCCAGGATTCCGGTGACGGCCTGTGGGCCCGTGGTACCGGGGATTTCGGTGTTGTCCATGGGAGTCTTTCGTTGGATGCGGCGACCGAGCCCAGGTGTACCCGGGCACGTCGTTGAGGAGACGTCGCAGAAGAGATTCCGTTCGCCCCGCCGGGGCTTCATGGCGAAGCGAACTCCAGCGGTGGGAAGGAAATCCGAGGCCTCTTGTGGGGGGAGAACATACGTCTGCCTACATCCACAAGAGGGAGACAGCGCCCACCATACCACTCGCCGGTGAGCGCGCAACAGCGTTCCGGTCGGCGGGGTATCGGAACCCGAGGCGCTTACGCGGTCGTGCGGCAGGCGGTTTCGCCCTTGCTCTGGTCGACACCCGCCACGACCTTGTCCGCGAGGGACACGGTGACATCGCTGAACCGGACGTTCGCTTTCTTCGCCGCCGCGAAGGCGTTCTCGCACATCTTCAACGTCTCTTCGGCGCTCGCGGGCTCATGGCCCTCGTGGTGGCCGACCTTGATCACGACCGTGTCGCCATCGATGTAGACGTCACTGATGTCGTGGTACCAGTCTTCAGGGCTGCTCAGGATGTTCATCTCCAGCCGGAGCGCACCGGGGTCCTGCTCCGCGACAGAAGTCGGTGCGGGTTGCGGGTTCGGCGAGGGCGCGTCGTCGGTCGATCCGCAGCCCACGAGCGCGACCGCGAGGACGACGACACCGAGGTAATGCCGCATCGGCCTCCCCTTCCTGCTCAGCGAACCGCTGGATCGCGCGGGGACAGTAACACGTGCCCGGCCGGTTCCCCGTCACGACGGACCGTGCCCTCGAAGGTGTTCGTGCGGAGGCGTTTCGCTGTGGGCGCCGTCGACAATGCCGTTCAGTCGCCCGGAAATAAATGATTGACGCCGCCAGGTCCGTTCGGTCATGCTTTATCCACACCGAACGACAAGGGAGTAATCATGGCGAGCATGTGTAAGCGAGGATCGCAGCGCCGGTGTCGCGCCGCGGTTGTCGCCGCGTGCCAGTCGCCGCGCAGGTCAGGCTCCCCGCCATGGCGTTGACGTCATGACCTGGGAGCCGCCCATCGGGAAACCGATCAGGGCGGCTTTTTCTGTTTAGCGCACCGGGAAACCTTGCGCTGACTCCACCACTCTTTCCATTCATGGTCTCTCGTGCCTATTCGGCGACAATTCCACAGCGGAACAGACTTTCCCCGCTCGCCCGCCACCTGTGGCCCGGCGAGCACGATGCCCTGTAGCTCAGGTGGACAGAGCGCGCCGCTACGAACGGCGAGGTCCCAGGTTCGAGTCCTGGCAGGGCAACCACTGACGCGACCGTACGAATCAGACAGAGAGGTGCTGTGTGAGTCACGCCCCCGTGGTCCAACGGACAGGACACCGGCGTCCGAAGCCGGAGGCGCAGGTTCGACTCCTGCCGGGGGCGCCGAAGTCTCTTGGACTGACCTGCGGGGAACGCGCCCCGGGCGGTCACCCCGCGCGCGGCCCGGCGGCCGCTTGGGTCTCATAACCCCAGGTCTCCTGGTTCGACACCAGGGCGCGCGACGAGCATCCTCGTGACGGGATGCGTTCGGCCTACGTCACGACGGTCGTGTGGCGGCCTGTAAAGACGTTAAGTCCGGGTTCGACTCCCGGGTAGGTCTCCAGATCCGTTTCCACCGCGATGTTCGAGCTCATCGGACGGTCGTGTCTGTCTCCGCCACCTCGGCCGGCAGAGGCTGCATGACTTCCCGCCGTGCCAACGGGTTCAGGTCTGCCAACAGCTCCACAGCGTCGTGGAGCAGACCTACAACGTCGAACTCGGTCTCAGCGTTTGTGGCGGAGTTCGTCTTCGCCCCAGACATCGCTCATCGGGGCCTTGCTCCACGGATTGCCGAGCCGAGCCACCGTCCAGGTGAAGCGGGGGACGAACAGGGTGAGGCCGCCGAGGAACAGGGACCACGCGGTGCGCCGCAGCGGTTTGCGGGTGCGTTTCGGCATCGGATGACCAATCGCTCGGGTGCTTTCACGGGTGCGCTACCGCAGCGCGGCGATCACCATGGCGGCTACTTTCTCCGCCCTGTCACAGTTCGTCGGGCTCGCCGTTCTGGTGCGGACGTCGTTGAGCAGCACCGCGACCGTGTCGGAGACACCCAGCAGTAGTTTGCAGGACCCGAGTCGAGCTTCCAGGTCACTGGTGGCCCTGATCGCCGGATAGCCGTCGATCACCGTCGTGCTCCAGGTGTCGCACGCGGCGCTCGCGGATTTCCCGCACTGGGCGCGGGTGTCGGCCAGGTTTGTGGTCATCTGGACTCGGAGGAACTCAAGCGGCTTGGAGTTCGTGGGGTCCGCACTGAAGTCGCACCCTTGCCGGCTCGTCACCTCCATGGCGACTGGCAGACCAAGGGCGGTACGTTCGGGCTCGTCGAACAATGAACAGGGCGCGGCTGCGAATGTACTGGTGTCCAGCGGTTTGTCCACCTTGGGTATGGCCAATGTAGACATGACGGTGGTTTGCGCGGCGGGCTCGCGCGGGCCGTCGGTGGCGCAGCCCGCGGTGGCGAGAAGGAGCGCGACACCGGCCAACGCGCTTCGGGCCGGGCTCATCGGTGGCCCTTGTCGAAGCCCCGCCACACTTCGTCGTCGTGTTCCTGTTCTTCGTGGCGAGCCGCCGCGGCGTGCGCGGTTTCGACCTTCTCCGCGGCCAACGTCCGCGCGGCCTGTTCGAAGTCGAAACCGCGTAGGGCGTCGAGGCTGTGGTTCAGGTAGTCCGCGTAGCCGGAACTGGTGGCGATGGTGTGCCAGTTCATGCTGCCGTCGGCGAGCCCGGAGCCGATCTCCCTGGTCATCGGATCGGCGCTGGCGGCCATCTCGCGCACCAGCAACTCTTCCAGCTTCGCCTCGTCACCGGCCACCTGCTCCCAGCGGATCCCGGTGGCCAGGTCGACCAGCGCGGTGAGGTTGTTCGGGAATGTGGTCACGGCTTCCCCTACTTCGGAGCGTCGATCGGGCGGCCCGGCAGCGAGGGCAGTGTGATGCCGCTGCGCACGGTGCCGAACTCGGTCTGGGTGGTCTTGGGCACGCTGGTCAGCAGGTCCAGCTTGCCGACGACGTCCATCAGGCGGCGAATGCCGTCGATCACTCGGTTGATCTTGTAACCGGCGAAC
>JALZNB010000627.1 GCA_030857905.1 Actinomycetota bacterium | reverse complement strand
GTCCGGACCTACCTGGCGGATGCCCCCCACGCCCCCCACGCCGTCACGGGCTCAAGCCGGACGGTGCCGCAACCGCCGGTCAGGCATCAAGGGGCGGCACAAACGGCCTCCCAATGTAGGGACCGTCGCAGACACTGATGCCGCGATAGCAGGTGAAGTATTCAAGGCCGTCGTGGGGGTTTCCGCTGGTCATCCAAACATCGACCTCGGTGGCCCCGCCTTCGACGTTCGTGGTGAGAGGAAGGGAGGCGGGCCCCGACCTGTTGGACCAGGTGCTGGAATTCTGCCAGGTCAGCCAGGTTTGCGCCCACGCCTGCGCGTAGATCCGCCGGTCACCGACGGCCTTGAACGCTCCGTCGACACCAACCGACCGGTTGTACCAGGTGACCGCGCCGATGTAGTAGCTCGCTCCGACCTCGATCCTGAAGGTGCTGGTGGGGTAGGCGGTGGCGGTGGCGGGCGCCGCCGCCGCGAAGACCATCCCCGCGACCGAGGTCACCGCGGCCACGGCCGCCCCGATCTTCCTTCCGCGGCTCTTCGCCTTCATCGTGTCTCTCAGCTTCACTGTGACAACCACTCCCAGGTTCTTCGAGTACGGGTGCGCAAAGCCACGTGTCACCGCCTCGGATCGTGCGGTGAACGTCGCTGCCGTTGTTCGGCCAACACCACTCAACCCCGCGTGGACCTCGCGCCGGAATGAATTCGAGCCCGGTCAAATCCACCGCCACCACTGCTACCGTCGGGCGGTGCTCACGCTGCGTGTAGACGCCGACACGGTCGCGAAGACGCGGTTGTCGCCTTCCCCGGCGTCGGAGTCGATGGCGTGGCTGAAACTCACCGCCACGTCGGGACGGCACCCGGTGTTCGGTGATCCCGGACCACTCGCCCGCGCGTCACTCGCCCATCCGGACATCGCCCTGCTCGCGGATCTGTTGCCGCGCAACGGCGACACCTATACACCCGACCTGCTCACCCCTCAGCCGGGAACGGACGTCCAACGCCGTGACCTGCTCGACGAGCAGATCGCGCAGATCGAGGCGACAGCGCAGGACGACCTCGAAACCCAGGTCCTCGCCTACCCGCGGACCCACTGGAGCAGACCGCTGCGGGCCGCGACCCGCCGGATAGCGGAGTCGGGGCGGATGCAGCGACGTCTCGCGAACGGTCTCGCCCGGTTCTGGCGGGACGCGCTCTCCGACGGTTGGCCTGAACTGCGCTCGATCATCGATCAGGACATCGCCCAGCGCGCGATGACCATCGTCACCCATGGCGTCGGCCGGGCGCTCGGAGCGCTCCACCCCGACATCGATTGGGCCGGGGACGCGGTCATCCTCGCCACGTCGTGGGACGGCGAAATCGACGTCACCGGCCGTGACCTGGTCTTCGCCCCCAGCGTGCTCAGCAGGCCCGACGTCGTCGTCCAGGTCGACACCCCCGGGAAGTTCGTCCTGTACTACCCCGCCCAGCGGATCGGAGTCGGTCGGGACCGCAGGCCCGGAAGCATCGCGCAGGTGGTCGGCGATGTCCGGGCGGCCCTGCTGGCCGACCTCGACACCGCCCGGTCCACCGCGGAACTCGCCACCCGGATCGGGTACACCCCGGGCACCGTCTCCTACCACCTCAGCGCACTGCACCGCGCACGCCTCGTCACCAAAGTCAGAGCCGGGCGCTACGTGATGTACCAGCGGACCGCACGTGCGACAGGTCTGTTGGAAGAAGCACGCGGCTAGGTCCACTCTCTCGGGCGACACGAGCGCAGACTTACCGGCCAGCAATCAACCCGGTCTTGAGAGCGTCCGGGCGGGCTGTGGCCCGAGCCCGCTACTTCCGAGAGTGCGCGTCCAGGATGTGCGCCACAGCTTCGGTGACCCGCATGGCCTGGGGAACGTGGAGCCATTCGTCGGGGACGTGGGCGTTGCTGTCGGCGCCGAGCGCGCCGGTGATCACGAACTCCGAGCGCGGATACTTCGATGCCAGCAAGCCCATGAACGGGATCGACCCGCCGAGACCGATCGTGCGCCACTGCTCTCCGAAAGCCAGATCCGACGCCG
>JALZNB010000619.1 GCA_030857905.1 Actinomycetota bacterium | reverse complement strand
ACCCGGGGCGATGACCGCCACCAGGGCGACCGCCAGCGGGAGCGGGGTGACCGCGCGGACCGTGGCGACCGCGCTGACCGGCCTGATCGCCCGGACCGGGGCGGCCGCAACGACCGCAACGATCGTGGTGACCGTGCCGAGCGCGGCGATCGCAACGATTCTTCGGACCGCGGTGACCGCCCGGACCGCGGTGAGCGCCCGGATCGGGCTGATCGCCCCGATCGCGGTGACCGTCCAGACCGTGGTGACCGTCCAGACCGAGGCGACCGCAACGATCGTGGTGACCGCACTCGTGGTGACCGCAACGATCGCGGCGACCGGGACCGCGGTCGCCAGCAGGATGGGCGTCCGCAGCAGCAGGACAACCGGGCCACCGGCCCGGACGACGATGACGACGAGCAGGGTGGGCGTCGTGGCAGGCGCTTCCGTGACCGTCGGCGTCGTGGTGGCCGCGTAGAGGGCGGCAGTGTCGGCCCGAACGACACCGAGGTACGCGAGGACGACGTCCTGCTGCCCGTCGCCGGTGTGCTCGACGTGCTGGAGAACTACGCGTTCGTCCGCACGTCCGGCTATCTGTCCGGCCCCAACGACGTCTACGTCTCGCTGTCGCTGGTCCGCAAGTACAACCTGCGCCGCGGCGACGCCATCACCGGTCTGGTCCGCCAGCCCAGGGACGGCGAGGCACAGCGGCAGAAGTTCAACCCGCTGGTGCGGGTGGAGACGATCAACGGCCTTGAGCCGGACGCGGCGAAGAACCGCCCCGAGTTCACCAAGTTGACCCCGCTCTACCCGAACGAGCGACTGCGGTTGGAGACCGAGCCGCACATCCTCACCACCCGTGTCATCGACTTGGTGATGCCGGTCGGCAAGGGGCAGCGCGCGCTCATCGTGTCGCCGCCGAAGGCCGGTAAGACCTCGGTGCTGCAGGCGATCGCCAACGCGATCACCACCAACAACCCCGAGGTCTACCTCATGGTGGTGCTCGTCGACGAGCGCCCGGAAGAGGTCACCGACATGCAGCGCTCGGTGAAGGGTGAGGTCATCGCCTCCACCTTCGACCGGCCGCCGTCGGACCACACCACCGTCGCCGAACTCTCCATCGAGCGCGCCAAGCGCCTGGTGGAGATGGGCCACGACGTGGTCGTGCTGCTCGACTCGATCACCCGCCTCGGCCGGGCCTACAACCTGGCCGCCCCGGCGTCCGGACGCATCCTCTCCGGTGGTGTCGACTCGACGGCGCTGTTCCCGCCGAAGCGTTTCCTCGGTGCCGCCCGCAACATCGAGGGTGGTGGCTCGCTCACCATCTTCGCCACGGCGCTGGTGGAGACCGGGTCGGCCGGTGACACGGTGATCTTCGAGGAGTTCAAGGGCACCGGCAACGCCGAGCTGAAGCTCGACCGCAAGATCGCCGACAAGCGCATCTTCCCCGCGGTCGACGTCGACCCGTCCGGCACCCGCAAGGAGGAGCTGCTGCTCCCGCCGGACGAGCTCGCGGTCACGGTCAAGCTGCGCCGGGTGCTGCACGCGCTCGACAGCCAGGCCGCGATCGAGTTGCTGCTGGATCGACTGCGCAAGAGCCGGACGAACATCGAGTTCCTCATGCAGGTGGCGAAGACCACCCCGTCGGGGAACGACGACTGAGTTCCGCTGACCGGACCCCGCTCGCCTCGGCGCGCGGGGTCCGGTCGCGTTCACCCGCGGGTTGGTGACGGGCCGGACGCGGATGGCGTGGCGGTCTCGGCTGGAGTCGTCGGCGACGATGCGGAGTGTCCGCGCGAGCCATCAGGTCGTCGTGTGTGCCAGCACAGCGCGATCAAGACTGCTGTCGCGGGCACGCCGACACCGAGAGCGAGCGGTCCCGGAACCACCATGGAGTCGAAAACCATTCCGACGAGCAACAGCGACATCGGGTAGGGCAGGGCGAGCAGTGCGCGCTGTCGTGGCGAGCGCCACGTGACCGCGCCACCTTGAGCTACCGCGGTGACGGCCGCCGCGCCGCCACAGAGCGCGCTGGACACCACCACGGGCCACCCGGCGCCGACCAGGGCGCCACCCAGCGCGGTCAACCCGAGCACCGCGGCCGCGAACAGCAGCGGAGTGGACAGCCACGCGGGGACCGACAACGGCCTGGCAACGGCACACAGCACCCGGACAGTGTGCGACGCACGTCGGCGAGCCCGACCGGACGCTCGGTGAGCGGGCGAAAGGCTGCGTCGGAGGCCGCACCGGGACGATAAGCGGTAGAACACGAACGGCGTGGAATACCAGGTGCGGGGGGCGCGTTGGCAGAGAGGCCAGGACATCTGGCAAACTGTCAGGTCGAGTCCGGCTCCGGTTCACCCCACCTGTCCACAGGGGACCCGGCGGCCACAGAGAGAGGCGACCACTGTGAAGAACGGCATCCACCCCGAGTACGTGACCACCAATGTGGTGTGCGGCTGCGGCAACACCTTCGAGACCCGTAGCACCAAGTCTTCCGGCAGCATCAGCGTCGAGGTCTGCTCGGCTTGCCACCCCTTCTACACCGGCAAGCAGAAGATCCTGGACACCGGCGGCCGGGTCGCGCGCTTCGAGGCCCGCTACGGCAAGCGGACCAAGGCAGCGAACTAGCTACACCGACGGCGCCCTCCCCGGTCCGGGGACGGGCGCCGTCGCCGTGTCCGGGTACTTTCTGGCTGGAGGTGATCGCGTGGACGCGTCGAAGCTCGACGAGATACTGGGTGAATACGGTGAGCTGGAAGGTGCGCTCGCCGATCCGGCGGTCCACGCCGACCAGGACCGGGCCAGGAAACTGGGCCGCCGCTACGCCCAGCTCACCCCGATCGTGAAGACGATGCGCGAACTGGAATCGGCGCGCAGCGACCTCGGGGCCGCCAGGGAACTCGCCGCCGAGGACGCCACCTTCGCCGAGGAGGCCGAGACCCACGCCGCGCGCGTCCCCGAGCTGGAGATCAAGCTGACCGAGTTGCTGCTCCCGCGCGACCCGCACGACGCATCGGATGTCGTGCTGGAGGTCAAGTCCGGTGAGGGCGGCGAGGAGTCGGCCCTGTTCGCGGGTGACCTGCTGCGCATGTACCTGCGCTATGCCGAGCGGCACGGCTGGGCCGCGGAGGTGTTGGACAGCACCGAGTCCGATCTCGGCGGCTTCAAGGACGCCACGGTCGCCATCAAGAGCAAGGGCAACGACCCGGACGGCGTCTGGGCCCGCCTCAAGTTCGAGGGCGGGGTGCACCGCGTCCAGCGCGTCCCGGTGACCGAGTCCCAGGGCCGCATCCACACCTCGGCGGCGGGCGTGCTGGTGTACCCGAACATCGAGGACACCGGTGAGGTCGAGGAGATCCCGGAGAAGGACCTCCGCATCGACGTCTACCGGTCCTCGGGCAAGGGCGGCCAGAGCGTCAACACGACCGACTCGGCCGTCCGCATCACCCACCTTCCGACGGGAATCGTCGCCGCCTGTCAGAACGAGCGCTCGCAGTTGCAGAACAAGACCCGCGCCATGCAGGTCCTGCGGGCGCGGTTGGCGGTGGCCGCCGAGGAAGAGGCCGCGAAGCAGGCATCGGACGCGCGCCGCAGCCAGGTCCGCACGGTCGACCGCTCCGAACGGGTGCGCACCTACAACTTCCCGGAGAACCGCATCTCCGATCACCGGGTCGGCTTCAAGGCGCACAACCTGGAAGCCGTCCTCGACGGCGACCTGGACGCGGTCCTCGACGCGTTGGCCACGGCTGACCGACAGGAACGCCTCGCGACCTCAAGCGGCTAGGACCTCCGGCGACACCAGATCGATCAGCCGCCGCGGGCGATCTGACGACGTGCCCTACACGGGTGAAACCGCCACCGAAGGCGGGTCTCGGACGGGGGACGGGGTGGCGTGAAAGAGTGGGGCCATGAGCAGGCAGCCGTTGCGGGTGGCCATCGCGGAGGCGGAGCGCATCCTCGCCGCGGCCGGGGTCGAGTCCGCGCGCAATGACGCCGAGTTGCTGGCCGCGCACGTGTTGGGGGTGCGGCGGGGGAAGCTGGCGTTGGTGCCGTTGGTCGACCCGCCGGTCATCGATGCGATGGGGAAGCTGGTGGCGCGGCGGGCGCGGCGGGAGCCGTTGCAGCACTTGATCGGCAGTGCCGCGATGGGCGCGATCGAGGTCGAGGTGGGGCCGGGGGTGTTCGTGCCTCGACCGGAGACCGAGTTGATGTTCGCGTGGGCACTGGCCTCGCTGTCCGGGGTCACGGCGCCGGTCGTGGTGGATCTCTGCACGGGTTCCGGGGTGTTGGCGCTGGCACTGGCCAACGCCCGGCCGGACGCGCGGGTGCACGCGGTCGAGGTGGACAGGGCGGCGCTCGCCTGGGCGCGGCGCAACTCGGACACCCGGGTCGCCGAGGGCGACACGCCCATCACGCTGTACTCGGGCGATGTCGCCGACCCGGCACTGTTGTCCATAGTGGATGGTCAGGTGGATCTGGTCGTCTCGAACCCGCCCTATGTGCCAGAAGGGACCGAGGTGCCGCCCGAGGTCGCCGACCACGACCCCGCGCGGGCGGTCTTCTCCGGGCCGGACGGGCTCGACGCGATCCGGCACGTGGTGACGGTCGCCGCCCGGCTGCTGCGACCCGGCGGCTTCGTCGCGATCGAACACGACGACACCCACGGCGAGTCGGTTCCCGCGTTGTTGTCCGCGCGACGCGTGCTGACCGACGTGGCCGACCACGCGGACCTCGCGGGCCGCCCGCGTTTCGCCACCGCGCGCCGCGTGCCAGCCTGAGCACGGGCCCTCACGGGCCGAAGACGTTCCCGATCGCGGTGTTGATCTCGGAGACATGGGTTCCGATGGCGGCGAGGTCACCGCTGGTCGCGGTCAGCCCGGTGAGGGCACCGCGCACCCGGCCCCAGAGCGATCGGGCCAAGGCGGGCTTCGCTTCCGCGGCGGGTTTGCCCGACTCGCCGGTCAGCGCGTCCACGTCGTGAGCCACGAGGTCGTAGGCCGGAATCGCCGCCGCGTTCGCCTCCAGCAACCGCCGCAGTTCCTTGAGCAGGGCCACCAGTTCTGTGCGCTGGTCAGATCCGACAGTGCTGTTCACGACGTTGTTGTCACCCGCGACAGCGTTGCCGTCGAAGTCGCCGCCGACGTGGATGTTGTTGCCAGAACTCATTGTTCGCCCCTGTGGTGTTCGCTCGTGGTGCCGCCCGGTCATGGTTTCGGTGTCGCGACGGTGTTGCCGGTGCCTGCCACGACGGTGCCGGTCACCGACCCGCCGATGTGCACGTTGTTCTGGATGATCGTGGCGGCCTGCGCGTCGAACGACGCGGTGAGGTAACCGGCGTCGGTCAACAGCTTGCTCACCGCGAGCACGACCCGGCTTTCCAGCATCTTCAGGTAACGGTCCCGGTCGGCCAGTTGGAAGTAGCTGTGCATGTTCGTATCCGCGACCAGCTCACGCAGACTGTGCAGGGCGCCGTACTTGTCCGAGTCGATGACACCGCGGTCGTCGCGCAGCGGGCGCAGGAAAGTGAACGTGTGCCCGAGCCTGCGCGGGATCGATGCGGGCAACATCGCCAGATCCGCGATGGCCTGTCTGATCGGCCGCCACACCGAGCGCGACTCGGTGTCGATGCCCTGGAACTCCTCCTTGATCGGGCCGAGCACACTCGGCGTCCACTCGATGTAGAGCATGGAGTCGTCCATCGCCACGTGCAGGTAGACCGCGAGGACCAGGTCCCGATCCCAGGTCTCCACCCGGAAACACCGGTAGTAGCGCGCCCACTCCACCGGCTGATCCCGGACCGCGACTGTCCTTTTCGGACTCAACTGGTCGTATGGCGCCGTCCCGGTGCCCGCGAGGAACCAGGTCGACACCGGGTCGCCGAGGTGGTCGATCAGCTCGGCGGCGGACACCACGATCAGCTCGTCGACGGCCAGCGTGCGGAGCCTGCCGCCCGGGGTCAGGTCGGTCGACGAGCGCAACTTCGTCGCCTCGTCGACGATCCCGGCGTACAGCGTCGCCGTGTTCAGCGGGATCGCCTTGTCGACGGTGGGGTTCTTCAACAGGGGAATCGCGATCGACCACGGCCGGTGAAGCCTCCCGCCGCCGACAAACGGGTTATATCCTCGATGCACGACGATCGGCGCAGGCTTACCGGGACCTGGATCGTCCTCGGGCGCGGAAAGGGTCCTGGGGCCGAGGTAGCGCTCGCGGAGCTGGGTCAGGAACCGATTCGGACTGAACTGGAACACCTGCCGCGATTCCAGCCCGGGCGATGGCACCCGGCGACTACCCGCGCCCCGGTGGAACCGCCGGGTGAGCAGTCGCCATACGACGACCCGGTCGGCGAGCAGCGCGGCCAGCGCGAGACCGAGGAACACGATGATCATGATCCCCCCGACGTCGAAGCTCGTGTCGGCGTAATCGTCGTACTGCTCCGCCACCGCCGAGTCGGACAAATCGTCGACCATCTTGCTGATCTCGTCGCCGAAGAACACGGCGATCACCGCGACGACACTGATCACCGTGACGATGAGGAGCGGACCGCGCTTGGACGACACACTTTTGCCCGTTCGGCGCAGGTACCTCGGTATCGCGACCGCGACGGCCAGTACGACCCAGGCCAGCAGCAGGTTCATCGGCGCGACGATGACCAGCGCCACGGCGAGGACGATCAGCGCGCTGTCGACCAATTTGCGCCTGGTTCGCGCGGCGATGCTCTCGGCGAGCACGGTGCCCACGTCGACCCCCGGCGTCGGGGTCACCGGGCGGGTCGGCTCGACCAGGAACTCCTTGATCGCCTTGTTGGCGTAGTCCGCGTCCAGGTGCGCCGCCGCGCACAGGTAACGGGTGGTGTCGTCCCGTTCGTGCCGGGTCGAGTCGATCAGGTCGAGCCCGTTCGGCGGGGTGTGGTCGGCGTCTTCCCGGCCGGGGATCGCGGACGGCATGGGCTCCTCACGGGGTGGCGTAGGTGATCATGGCTTCGAACAGCGGCAAGGTCTGCGCCCACCGGCTCTCCAACGAGGCGGCATAGACGAAGTACTCGATTCCGTCGACCCGCCAGTACAGCGACCGCACATGTCGGGTGCCCGACGCGCTGTCGATCTCGAATTCCCAGTCGATGGCGTCGGTGTCGCGGAAGGTGGTGCTGTCGAGCCGGATCTGCCGGTATCCCGGGCGTTTCGCCACATCGGCCGCATAGTCCACATGGGACGAATAGATGTCCGGCGCGGGGGCGGTGGCTCCGCCGTACTTGAGCACGCGCGTGGAATCCGTGGGGTCGACCGCCTCGAAGTTGCCCGTCCCGGTGCTCGGACCGGTAGGCCAGCCCATGGGGATGACCGTCGACATCCCGTTCGGTCCGTCCACGCGTTCGAAGCCGTCCGGAATCTCGGACCCGACTGGTGACGACGAGGTGTCAGAGGTGGTCGACCACGGCTCCGAGGAGGTCGGATCTGTTGTCGGATAAGGCCACGTGGTCTCGATGATCGTCGGCTGAGTGGTCGTCGTCGAGTCCGTTGTCGAGTCCGCCGAACCGCCGGTCGCCGCCAGCACCCCGCCGACACTCGCGCAGATCGCCAGGTTCGCCAGCGCGACCGTCACCGCGAGCCGGAGTGAGGAGGTGGTCAACCGTCCGCTGCCGGTGCGAATGGGAGCTCTCCCTCCCTGCGACCCGAACACTGCCCACGGCCACGGCGTCACCCCGACCGGATGGTTGCCGCTAGCCAGCAGTCGTGTACTAAGAGTAGCGTGATCGTCAAGACCGATCGTTCCCGGAAGGATGATGCCTCCGTGGTCGAGCCCTTGTCGTCGCACGATTCCGGGGTGTGGCGGGCGGTGGACGAACTCGAGATGGTCGTCGCCCGGAACCCGGGTGAATCCGAGCACCGAACTCGGCTCGCGCACGCGCTTCTCGCCGTCGCCGACGACTGCCGCAGCGTCACCCGCGATCGGATTCCCGAGATCACCAGCCTCGCCCAGTTGGCCGCGTGCGAACGGGTCGCCACGAGGCTGCTGGAGCTCGCGGTCGCCAACGACGAGATCGACCGCAGGGCGAAGGCGTTGCTCACCGAGGTTCGCCTCGGCCGGATGTGGACCTGGCAGTACCGGACCCGTGCGGCCGTGCTGGCCGTCCTCGCCGCGGTGCTGGGGCTTGGCGGCGCCGTGTACGGCGGCCTCACCGGGGGAGCCGGGGTGATCGTGATCGCCACGGTGCTCAGCAGCGTGCTGCTCTTCGTCGTGGTTGTCGGCTACCGGCGGCAGAATTGGCGACTGCGGGCGGAAGCGGTCGAAGCGACGGTGTGGCGCGAGGGCATCTGAGGGGTGAGGTGGCGCGGGCGGCTACGGGGAGGCGTTGTCGATCATCGCGTGGTAGACCGCCTCGGTGTCCGCCCAGCGGTCGGTGTTCGACGCCGCGTAGAGGAAGTACTCCACGCCGTTGACTCGCCAGTACATCGAATGCACGTGTCGCCGACCCGTCGTCCCGTCGTGCTGGAATTCCCAGTCGACGGCGGGAACACCGTGGTAGGTCGTCGTGCCGAGGCTGAGGCGGGTGAAGCCGGTCTTGCCCGCCGCGAAACGGCCCTCGTAGTCCACATGGGACAGCACCAGGTCGACGGGCGGGGCGGCGGCACCGCCGTAGCGGACGAACCGGGTCGGGTCGGTCGGGTCGGTGGCCTGCATCGCGCCCGGTCCGGTGGACCGGGTGATCACCCAGTCGTTCGGCACCGTGGTGACCAGACCGCCCGGTCCGGCGACGCGTCGGTAGCCTTCCGGCACGGGCAGCGCGACTTTCGACGGGCTGGGATCGATGGTCGCGTCGGTCGAACTCGCCGCGTTCGGTGGTGGAGTGGGCGCGTAGGTGTAGGTCGGCATCACGAGCGCCCCGCCGAAGTCCGGGGGTTGCGGAGCGATCAGCAACACCGCGCCGACGGCGGCGCCCACGGCGGCGTAGGCCACGACGAGGGAAGACGCCAGCCAGCGCGAGCTGAGCTGAAGCCCTCGACGCGATGTTCGCCTGCTCGTGGCAACTCCTTGGAAAGACTCTTTGATGCACTGTGAGGGTAGCGTGCGCACCTGGGTGATCCAATGTTGAGGACTTGGCAAGATGTCGTCGCCAAGTGGCGGTTGGTGGCGGCGGGGGACGACGACGGGCCGGAAATGGCCCGTGACAGCGCACGGCGGGCGCGATCCGCGCTGCTCGACGGCCGTCTCGACGAGGCGATGGCCGACTTCGAGCGTGCCGCGGAACTGCGTGGACACGCCCACGACGAGGTGGGTATCGGCGACGTGTTGCTGGCCAGGGGCCGGTGGCAGGCCGCCGCGAAACACTATCGCCGAGCGGACAGCGCCGATCCCGGGAACACGCTGGCCGCGCTCGGCCTGTCCCAGGCGTTGGTCGCCAGTGGCCAGGCCGAGGCTGCGGCGGCGGAGTTGGAACGGGTCTATGGCACGCCGACCGATCCGGTGCTGCGCTACTACCTGGCCAGCACCTGGTGCTCGGTCGCCGAACAGGCTCGCGGCCGCACCCGCGACGAGGTGCTCGTGTTCACCAGCGAGGACCAGTTGGCGACCTGCGAGTCCGCTGCCCGGCGCATCCTCGATCTCGACGTCGACGACGCCGAACTGCACCGAGGTGCCCAACGTTTGCTCAGCGAGGTGGCGGCGGGCAGGCGTTGGCAGTGGCGGCCGGAGGGGCTCGCGGTGAGTCTGGCCGTGCTGTCGGTCTCGCTCGGACTGATCCTGGTCGCGGTCGGCGGGCTCTCCGGCAATGTGCCGCTGATCCTGCTCGGGATCGTCTTGGGCAGCGGTCTTCTCTACGTCATCGTGGTGCGTTTCCGTCGACAGGAGTGGCGCACCCGCGCCGACGCTCTCGCTGATCAGATCAGCGAGAACGGCGATATGAGACGTCCACCGCAGTCGTAGCGATCGAAGCGGAATGCTCTCGGTGGACCAATCGACCACGGACACCGAGGCCCGTGATTCGCCTTCGGCGCATCCCGCTAAAGTCGGCGAGGTGACCACGGTCTACGACTGCAGCAAGCGCGAAGGCAGGGCGGACGGCCTCGCCGCCGCCGCGAACGCCGTCCGCTCTGGCCGTCTGGCCGTGATCCCCACCGACACCGTGTACGGCATCGGTTGCGACGCGTTCTCGGCCACGGCGGTGGCGTCTCTGCTCGTGGCCAAGGGCCGGGGGCCGGACATGCCGGTCGGCGTGCTCGTCGGCTCGTGGGCGACGATCGACGGGCTCGTCCTGTCGGTCCCGACGGCGGCCCGCACACTGGTCGAGGCGTTCTGGCCGGGAGACCTGTCGATCGTGCTGCCTCACGCGCCGTCGCTGCAGTGGGACCTCGGTCGCACCAATGGCACCGTGATGCTGCGGATGCCACTGCACCCGGTGGCCATCGAGTTGCTGCGTGAGGTCGGCCCGATGGCGGTCTCCAGCGCCAACCGCTCCGGGCACCCGGCGCCCGCCACCGT
>JALZNB010000596.1 GCA_030857905.1 Actinomycetota bacterium | reverse complement strand
TCCTGGGCCTGACGACCTGGGTGAAGGTGCTCAGTCAGTCCACAGTGCCGCGTGCGTCTTGTTGTCCGCGGTGGTCAGGAATCCGACGACGGCACGGCGGTTGTTGATCGCGTAGGCCTCGGTGTTGCCCGCGGTGCCGGTGCGCAGCTCGCTGACCTCACCGCGCGGGCTCCATCGAACCGCCCGGTGCAAGCCTGCCGAGTTGGTCGAATAGCCGATGACCGAGCCGTCGTTGCTGACGCCATAAGCGGCGTTGCTGACATCGCCCGGCAGTGTGGAGAGCGCGGTGATCGTCCTGCCGTCGGCGCTCCAGCGCACCGCGTGGGATGTGCCGTTCGCCGAGAACGAGTTGCCGACGGCGACGCCACCGTCGTTGATCGCGCTCGCCTGGCTGGAACTGTCACCCGCGCGTTCGCTGAGCTGGGTGACCGCGCCCGTGGGGCTCCACACCACCGCGCGGGACACACCGGCCGGAGTCTTGGAGAAGCCCGCGATCGTGCCGCTCGCGTTGATCATGCCCGCGGCTGAGGTGGTGTCGCCGGGCAACGCGGGCAACTCGGTGGCCTCGCCGCTCTGGCTCCACTTCATCGCGTGGTAGCCGGTCCCCGGCGAGTTCGAGAAGCCGACTATGACTCCCGCTTCGTTGATCGAGTAACCCCTGGAGATGGTGGAGCCGGGTAACGACCGCAGCTCGGTGAGCTTGCCGTCGCGGTCCCATCGCACGGGGCGTTCGCGCTTGTCCGGGCCGACGGACCGGCCCGCGATCGTGCCCACGCCGTTCACGGCGTACGCGGTGCTGCTCGTGTCGCCTGGCAGTTTGCCGAGGTCGGTGATCCTGTCGCGGTCCCAGCGGACCGCGTGCGCGGCCCCGTCCGCAGTCGTGGAGTAGCCGACCACGACGCCGCGATCGTTCAGCGCGAACGCGCCGCTCGTGGTGCCGCCGCGCAGGGTGCCGAGATCGGTCACGGTCGTCAGCGACTGCGCGGGGATCGCGACGCTGACCGACAGTGCCACTACTCCTGCCGTGATCCCGAGGGCGTGGACACCTTTGCGGGCAAGGCGCGGCGATTTCTGATCGGTTGGCACGTCGATTCCTCTCGTCGCGAACACGTCCGGCACCGGAGCCCACGCGGATGGGCTCGCCCGGGCCGGACATTTTCGGAAGTTGTCCCAGTGCGACCACGAGGATCGCTGGAGTTCCACTCAAGACCGTCCGTCGTGGGTCCATTCGCCCGGCTGACCTCGGGTGATCTACGGCGAGGCACACCGTTCGTCGTGGACATTCGCCTGCCGGATTCGGCCCATATGGGCGGTTCGAAGCCAAGTCCGGGCGACCCAGCCATCGGCGGTGGACTCACCTCCAAGATCAGGGGTTGCCAACCCGCGGCGTGGGTGCGCGGCCCGCGGATGCCGTGCCGCGCCCGGTCGGATCACCGCCGAAGGAACGCGTGATCTTTCGCAATTCCAGCCGCGTGATGGTCGCCATTTCCGATCCTGACGTGAATGCGTGTCATGGCGGATCTTTTTGTCGCGATGATTGAGAACGACCGATGATTGGCATTCTCGCGTTCTCGTTGTTCCGGACCGTCCTGCGAGATTACGGTCTGAAGGTAAGTCGGATCGTGACGATGACGTGAGATCCTCGGGGAGTCGGCCTCGGGCATCCTCGCGGAACGTCGTGAACCTGCGCGGGGTCCGTACTCGATCAACGGTGGTATCGTCGCGAGCCGACCGAGAAGGGGAGCATTCATGAGGGCTGTTGCTTTTTCCTCGTACGGCACACCTGAGGTTCTGCGTATGGTGGACCTCGATGATCCGCGGGCGCAGTCGGGGCAGGTGCGGGTGCGGGTCAAGGCGGCCGGTGTCCTGCCGTTCGACTGCAGGGCGCGCGAAGGCGGGTTCCCCAAGGGGCTCACCGGCGACTTCCCGATCGTGCCGGGCAACGAGTTCGCCGGTGTCATCGACCAGGTCGGCGACGACGTCACCGGATTCACTGTCGGTGACGAGGTCCTGGGCTTCTCCACGCTGAAGAGCTACGCCGAGTACACCGCGGTGAGCGCCGACCAGATCGTCAAGAAGCCCGCGAGCATGTCGTGGGAGACCGCGGGTGCCTTCTCCGGCACGGCCCAGGGCGCGCACATGGCGCTGGAGCAAATGCGGATCGTCCCCGGGGAAACGGTGTTGATCAACGGTGCCGCGGGTGGACTCGGCACCATGGCCACGCAGTTGGCGGCGCACCGAGGAGCCGCTGTCGTGATCGGCACCGCGAGCGAGCAGAACCATGACCACCTGAGGTCCCTCGGCGCGGTGGCGGTCACTTATGGTGATGGTCTGGCTGACCGGGTTCGGGCGATAGCGCCGGAGGGTGTCGACGGATCTCTCGGTGTGGACCTCGCCGCTCTGCGCGCGTCGGTGGAGGTGACCAAGGACGTGGGCCGCGTCGTCGCCATGGTGTACACCGACGAGGTCGGCGCGCTCGGCATCCCCGAATGGTCGAGCCTGCGCAATTCCGTCCGGCTCGCCGAAATGGTGGAGCTGTTCGACAAGGGCGCCCTGCGGGTGCATCTTCGCGCGGTTTATCCGCTTGAGTCCGCCGCCGAGGCCCACCGGGACGTGGGCAGCGGTCACGGACGCGGAAAAGTGGTCATCACGATCGACTGATTATTTTTCGGCGGTGTGTCGGAATGATGAAACAGGGCTGGTGTCGTCGAATACGTCGGTGATATCAGCCCTGATCACCTATCGACCTGCCGCCAGACAGGGAAGACCCTTTTTGGGTTTAACGCCGTGCTTCCACAAAGGACTCTGGCCCGCTGCCCGCCGCGTCGATGTATTCGCACATGAATCCCGGGCAGGCGCGACGCCGCGTCGTATCGTCGCGCCTGGACAGTCGATCCGGCCGTGGTGGACCCCGTGCTCGCGCCGATCACTGGGCGCGTTCGCGCGTCGAGGCGACCAGGGCGTCCCGCGCGGAACCCATGGCGCGGACCAGCATCGCGCGGACGTCGGCGGGCAGGTGCGCGAAGGCGGCCTCCTCCAGATCCGCCCACGCCGCCCTGACCGCCGGGCACAGCGCGCGTCCCGCGTCGGTGAGGCTGACATCGAGCGCCCTGCGGTCCCTGGCGGACGCGCCTCGGGTGATCAGACCTGTTCGCTCCATCGTCCGCAGAGTCGTGCTGACGGTCGATCGGTCGCGGTTGAGGAATCGGACGATCTCGCTCTGGGGGAGGGTGCCGTGCTCGTCCAATCGCAGCAGGATCAACTCCTGCGGCGGGGCCAAACCGATCTCGGCCAACAGGGTGGTCCCGAACTGCGCGTGTGCCCTGATCAGTCGCAGCAACGCTGAGCCAATTGGCGCGCGCGGTACCTCGATTGCCGACATCGCCGGGTTGTGTGAGACCTCGATCGAAGTTTGCATGTAAAAATATAACATTTTGATGGTATGCCAACTAATCTGCGGATATGCGAACAGATGAGGCGACACGCCTCGACCGTGGGCTCCTCGTTCTGGCGGGTGTCGTACTCATTGGCGCGGTCGCGGTACTTCTGGATACCACGATCGTTGGCGTCGCACTGGACGCCATCGGCCGCGATTTCGACGCGCCGGAGGCGGCGATCACCTGGGTCGTCACCTCCTACCTGCTCAGCATCGCGATGGTCACCCCGATCGTGGGCTGGAGCGTCGACCGGTTCGGCGCCAAGGTCATGTGGATCGTCGCGCTCGGCGTGTTCCTGATCGGCTCGGTGTTGTGCGCGATGGCCTGGTCGGTGCCCAGCCTGGTGATCTTCCGGGTGATCAAGGGCATCGGCGGCGGCATGATCCTCCCGCTGTGCCAGGCGATCCTCGCGAAGGCGGCGGGCCCGCAACGGTTCGGCCGGATCATGAGCCTGGTGTCGGTGGCGGGGCTGATCGCGCCGGTGCTGGGACCCGTACTCGGCGGGTTCATCGTCGATGGCCTCGGCTGGCGCTGGATCTTCCTCATCAACGTGCCGATCTGCCTGCTCGGACTGGTTCTGGCCTGGCGTTTCATGCCCGCGGACGGCGAGCCTCGCATTGTTCCCATCGACTGGGTCGGTCTCCTGCTCCTGCCGCCCGGCCTCGCCCTGATGGTCTACGGGTTCTCCCGCGTGCACCTGCCCTCGGGCCTCGGCGACCCCACCACGATCGTGACGCTGGCGCTCGGCACGGTACTGGTCATCGGCTTCTGCGCGCACGCGCTGCGGGTGCCGGAACCGTTGGTAGACCTGAGGTTGTTCCGCTTCCGCACGTTCTCCGCGGCCTCCGCGTTGACGTTCCTGCACGGAGTGGCGAGCTACGCCCCGCTGTTCTTGCTTCCGCTGTTCTATTCGCGCGTCCGTGGTCACGACGCCGAGGCGGTCGGCTGGTTGTTGGCACCACAGGGCGTTGGCACGGTGGTTGCTGTGTTGTTCGCGGGAGTGCTGGCCGACCGGTATGGGGCACGCCCGCTAGTGCTCTCGGGCACCGCCGCCGCTGTGCTGGGCACGGTCGTGTTCACGCAGCTCGAACGGGAACCGGACGACTTGCTACTTGGCGCGTCGCTGTTCCTGCGCGGTGTCGGCCTCGGCCTGGTCGGAGTCTCGATTCTCACGGCGGCCTACCGCGACATGGCCACCGACGCCATCGCCAGAGCGACCGGCGTGATCAGCGTCGTCCAGCGTCTCGGCGCGTCCGCGGGCACCGCCATGGTCGCCGTCGTCCTCGCGATCGCACTGGCGAACACGCCTCCCACGGCTGACGCGACCGAAGCGGCCGGGGACTACGGGACCGCGTTCTGGGTGATGCTGATCTTCATGCTCATCTCGTTCGTTCCCGCGTTCCTGCTTCCGCGCAAGCGCTGAGATCACCTACCGGGGGAGGTGGCACCTCGCCACTTCCCCCAGGCCGACCAGGCAATGCACCACTATGGCGCCAAGCTGAGCCACTTAAAGGTTGCGACGGCGCCACCATGGTGCCATAGTGGCACCATGGACTTGACGCCGTACGTCGACAACCTCCGCCATGAGCTGGCGGTCGCCGCGGACGCGGGCGGTGCCGACGCGAAGGCGCTGGCCGAGCGCCTCACCGCGCCGCTCGAATCGGCCGCCCGCCTCACCCTGCTCAACGCCCTGTCCGCCGCGGCGGACGAGATCACCCGCGACCTCGCGCCCGGCTCGGTCGATGTGCGGCTGCACGGCATCGATCCCAGCTTCGTCGTCACGCTGCCGCCCACCGAGCGGTCGTTCGACACGCCGAGCGCCCCGCCCGTGG
>JALZNB010000590.1 GCA_030857905.1 Actinomycetota bacterium | reverse complement strand
CAACGCGCTGACCGGCCTGGCGCAGAAGGGCGTCGGCTCCGGGAACGCGCCGAGCTGGGTCGACATCGGTCTCGGCCTGTTCCCTGGCCGCACGGCCACGTCGGGAGCGGTCGGCGCGGGCAAGGGCCTGCTCGACGACATCGCCGAGAACGGCAGCAGGGCCCGCAACGTGGGCAGGGGTGCCCGCGACGGCACCAAGGACGGCTTCACCTCCGCTGGTCTCGGGTTGGCCGCCAAGAACGTCCGCCAACTGCGCGAGGCGTCGCAGCGAACCGGGTCGCTGAAGGAGGCGCTGCGCGAAAAGGGCGCCAAGGACCTGCGCGACAAGGGCGACAACATCGCGCGGCGCTTCCAGGACCCCAGCAGATTCACCGACGCCCAACGTGATGCCCTGGGCAGGCTCCGCTCGGCGGGCGAGGCGTTCTCCGGAGCCGTCGACACCACGGTCAAGTCCGTCACGGCCGCGGGCGGCGAGTTCACCCCGGCCCAGAAGCCCGAGTTGGAGCTGCTCAAGCTCGCGGGCAACCCCGGCCGCGCGGGCGTCGAGTCGGCGATCGTGAACAGCACCGCCGAGACGGTCAAGGAGCGCACCAAATGAGGCTCGCCTTCCCGGAACAGGCCCACCAGATCCCGATCGACCAGCCGGAGCGGGCTGTGCGCGAGTACGCGGCGCTCGTCGCGGGTCTGCATCCGGTACCCAAGGCCATCGCCGACGTCGAGCCGCTGGCCACGGAGGCGATCGAGGGTGCGCTCGCGGAAGGAGCGGTTCTGATGGCCGTGATGACACCGGAGGACACACCGTCGGCGTTGCTCACCGGAGTCGCCCTGGCGGTGCCGTCGACCTGGGACACCGACACCGCGGAAGCCCTGCGGGATTCCGTCGAGAACGTCGGCGCGGACGTCCGGGAGACGATCGTCGTCGACACCCCGATCGGTCCGGCGGTCGTGGCGCAGCGGGTGCCGGGGATCGAGCAGGCGCGGGCGCGGCAGCCGCTGACCTTGCAGTTGCAGGCGTTCATCCCGGACCCGGGCACCGGCCGGATGCTGTTGTTGACCCTCGCCGCGCCCAGCTCGACCGGGTGGGCGGCGCACCAGCGGCTGTTCGTGGACCTGGTCGCCACCGCCACCGCGTCCGACGCCCAGCCGGTCTCGCCATCAGTCGAGGAAGACGAGTCGTTCGAGCACCACACCTACCGCGTGTGAGCACGGGGTAACGATGTCGGCGCTCCAAGTCTCGTGACCTGGTCTTTCATCCGCTGCGCCACAAAAAAACCTCGATGATGTCGGTGATCTAGGCAAGTATGGGGACGTGGCTCATTCAGGATCGCGTCCGCTGCCCGGCCATCCATTCCCGCTGGGCGCCTACCCCGAGGCAGGCGGGGTGCGGTTCGCCGTCGCGTCCTCAGTGGCCGACGGCGTCGAGTTGTGTCTCATCGGCGAGGGCGACAACGGGCCGGTCGAACAACGCATCGAGTTGACCGAGCGCACCTTCGGCGTCTGGCACGGCGTGGTCCCCGGCGTCACCCCTGGTCAGCGCTATGGCTACCGCGTCCACGGCCCTTACGACACGGCTCGTGGAATTCGCTGCAACCCGGCGAAGCTCCTGGTCGACCCGTACGCGCGGCGGATCGCGGGCACCGTCACCGACCTCGCGGCCACCCGCGGCTACCGGGGCGACCCGATGACCGGCGGTCCGTCCCGGGTCGACTCGCTCGGCGCGGTCCCGCTCTCGGTCGTCACCTCCCCCGGCGGCCCCGACACCGGGCCCCGCCCGGACGTCCCGTTCGAAGAGACGGTCATCTACGAGCTGCACGTCCGCGGCTTCACCAAGCTGCACCCGGATGTTCCCAAGCACCTGCGCGGCACCTATCTCGGTCTGGCTCACCCGGCCGTGGTCGATCACCTGCTGCGGCTCGGTGTGACCGCCGTCGAACTGCTCCCGATCCACACCCATGCCGACGAGCCGCTGCTGCTGCGCTCAAACAGGCACAACTACTGGGGCTACTCGACGCTGGGCTTCCTCGCCCCGCACGGCGCCTACGCCGCCAGGCCAGGTGACGAGGTCGAGGAGTTCCGCACGATGGTCGCCGCCCTGCACGCGGCGGGCATCGAGGTCATCCTCGACGTCGTCTACAACCACACGTGCGAAGGCGGGGTCGGCGGGCCGACGCTATCGATGCGCGGGTTGGACGCCCCGGCCTACTACGTGCTCGACGAGCGCGGCCACGACTTCGACCTCACCGGCTGCGGCAACACCCTCGACGCCGGTTCGCCGACCGTCATCCGCCTGGTGCTCGACTCGATGCGCTACTTCGCCACCGAACTCGGCGTCGACGGGTTCCGGCTCGACCTCGCCAGCACCATGGGCAGGCCCGGCGGGGGCGCGTTCGACCCGCATTCGGCGCTGCTCACCGCGATCACCACAGACCCGGTTCTGGCCCAGCGCAAGCTGATCGCCGAGCCGTGGGACGCCACCGGCGACGGCTACCGCGTCGGCGGGTTCGGCACGCAGTGGGCGGAGTGGAACGGCCGGTTCCGCGACGGCGCCCGCGACTTCTGGCGCGGCGCGACCGGCCTGCGCGACCTCGCCTACCGGCTGTCCGGGTCCTCGGACCTGTACGCGGCCAATGGACGCCGGCCGTGGGCGTCGATCAACTTCATCACCGCGCACGACGGTTTCACCCTGCGCGATCTGGTGTCCTACGACCACAAGCACAACCACGAGAACGGTGAGCACGGCCGCGACGGCACCGACGACAACCGCTCGTGGAACGGCGGTGTCGAGGGCGAGACCCGCGACCTGTCGGTGTTGGCGGTACGTGACCGGCAGGCGCGCAACCTCCTGGGCACGCTGCTGTTGTCGACCGGCACCCCGATGCTGACCGCCGGGGACGAGATGTGGCGTACGCAGCACGGCAACAACAACCCCTACAGTCTGGACAACCAGACGTCCTGGGTCGACTGGAACATCACCGAGCGCGGCGAAGACCTCCTCGCTTTCACCCGGCGCCTGATCGCGCTGCGCGCCGACTCCCCCGCGCTGCGCCAACCCCACTTCTTCGACGGGCGCCCGACCCGATCGGGCGAACCGGACCTGGTGTGGTTCCGGCCGGACGGCGAACCGATGACCGAGGACGACTGGTTCGACGAGGGTCGCCGCACGCTCGGCATGTGGATCGACGGCTCGGAGTCGCTCTCCCGCGCCCGCGACGGTGAACTGGTGGCGGACGACTCGTGGCTGTTGCTGCTGCACGCGGGCCCCGAGACAGCGCAGTTCGTTCTTCCGGGCGACCGTTACGGCGACCGCTACGTGCCTGAGTTGACCAGCGGCACCGCACGCGGCGTGCCGGCGTCGGGCCCGCCGCTGCCACCGGGCACCACGCTCGCGCTGCCCGCGCGCACGCTGTCGCTGCTGCGGGCACCCCGTATCAGTCCGTGAGATGCCCGCCGTCGTGGGCATGGTTGTGCGAACCTGGGGATGTGATCAGGTCGCTGCTGTGGCGTGACCGCACGATCGACCTCCTGTTGGTGGCCTCGTGCGGGTGTACGGCCACGCGGTGCGACCTGGGTTGAGCGGGTTGCGCCGCGTTCCACGTCTGTCTTGAGTGGCACCGATCAAGGAGCGCAACCCCATGACCACAGCACTGCGGAGCATCCACCCCCGCTTCGACACCACCCGACTGCACGAGCTGACCGCGCCCCGCCGCCCGGTGTGGACACCCGGAGAACTGCGCGATCTGACCGCGCGCACGGCGTCCACGCTGCGTGAACCATTGATCGACACCGCCCGGTTCACCAGTCCGCAGCGCTGGTGGACACGGTTGGCGCTCACCTCGGAAATCGAGTTGTGGCTGCTGACCTGGTTGCCCGGCCAGGGCACGAAACCACACGACCACGGTGGCGCGGCAGGCGCGTTCTCGGTGCTGTTGGGCGATGTCGCCGAGACCTTCCGCTACCCGGCCGGGCCGATCCGCAACCACCTGCACGTCACCGGCGCGGCCGTCGGATTCGGCGGTGGGCGGGCACATCAGATGCAGAATCTCGGCCGCGTTCCGGCCGCCACCATCCACGCGTATTCGCCGCCGCTCGTTCCCTTGCGCGAGTACGCCTCCCTGCGCGATGTACCTGACGAGATCCCATCACTGCCGACTCAGCGAGGACCCCGGTGAGCGCTGTCGACAACCATCTGGCCCGCGCCCGCGCCGAGCTGGACCGGGTGGACCCCGTGACGGCGGCAACGCTGTCAGACGCGGTGTTCATCGACATCCGGCCGTTGGTGAATCGCGAAGCCGAAGGCGAGATCCCGGATTCCATCCCGGTGGAGCGCATCCACCTCGAATGGCGCCTCGACCCGGGCGGCGACGACCGGATGCCCGGCTTCACCGCCGACAGCACGGTCATCGTGTTCTGCAACGAGGGCTACGCCTCCAGCCTCGCCGCCCGCGACCTCAAGCGCCTCGGTCTGGACAACGCGACCGACCTTGTCGGCGGCTTCCGCGCGTGGGCCGAAGCGGGGCTGCCGGTGCGTGAGGGTGGCTCTCCGGCGATTCCCTGAGGGCTCGGATCGGAGAGCGTGGCAGCCGCAACAGCCGAGTGGGCCGTACCGTCTGTCTTCCGTGTGGGCCAAGCGAGCATCGCGTAATCCGATCGTCCTGTTGGCGATCGTCGTCACGGCGGTGGTCGCCGTCGCGGAGCGCTCGGTGGCGGCGATCGGACTCGGGCTGCTCGGGGCCGTCGTCGGAGTGCTGGCCGGGCTGATGATGATGCAACTCGGGCTGCTGGTGGGGGCGCTGGCTCTGGGAGCGCGAGTTCGCGAGGTGATCATCGGCGTCGGAACACGGGTGGCGGACTGGTCGACGCTGCGGCGAGCGATCGTGCTTCGCGCGGTCCCCCTGTTCCTCTCGGTGTCGATCGGGCCCGGACGAGCACCCGCGCGGCGGCGGATGTGGGGCGCGGCGCTGAGCTCGGCGATCGCGGGCGTACTCGCGGTGGCGTTGAGTGTGCTCGCGGTTCTCGGCAGGCCTGGCGGATTCTGGCTGGGCGTCGCGGTAGCGGTGCCCCTGACCGTCGGCCACACGCTGTATCCGCGTAAGACCGCGAGCTCCACCTCGACCGGCTGGCTGCTGTTGAACGTCCTGCGACTCACCGGCACTCGCGCCCAACAACTCGACGCGGCACCGCTGGTCGCCGAGACCGTCGACGCCACCCAGGACGGCAGGCTCGCCGAAGCGGCAACGCTGGCCCAGCGTCTCGCCGATCAGTTCCCTGACCTCCGCACGGCCAAGGCGGCGCGTGTGCTCGTGCTGCAAGCGCACGGCCACTACGTCGAGGCTGTGATGCTCGCCATGAGCATGATGGAAGACCCCGACCAGACACCCCAGGACGCCGCCGTCACCTTCGCCGCGCTCGCCGGGCTCACCTACGCCACAGTCGAGGCGGGCCTGCTCGACCCGGAACTCGGTTTGAGCACCGCGGCGAACGCGTTGGCGAACGCCGAGACCCTCGGCTACCCCAGCTACAAGCTCGACGGCACCCGTGCCCTGCGCGAACTGCTCACCGGCGACCCCCGGCGCGCGCTGTCGCTGGCCAACCAGGCCACCAAGTCCACCGACGACGTCCTCGGTCGCGCCGACGACTTCGCCACGATCGCCCGCGTGCACATGGCTCTTGGCGACAACCGCGCCGCACGGGTCGCACTCGGCGAGGCCGAGAAGCTTGTGCCGTGGTGGCCGAGGGTCACCGAAACCCGACGCCGCCTTGATGTCGCCTGACGTAGGGTTCGACCCATGTTCGTCAAGGTGTGTGGGCTGCGGACCCAGGCCGACGTGAAGGCCGCCGCCGACGCGGGCGCCGACGCCGTGGGCTTCGTCTTCGCCGAGAGCGTCCGCAAGATCAGTGTCGACGACGCGCGCAGGCTGGCCGCGCGAACCCCCGCGAACATCCTCACCGTCGGCGTCTTCCGCGACATCCCCGCGGCGATGGCAGGCGAGATCGCCACCACCGTTCACCTCGACGCCATCCAACTCCACGGCGACTATCCCCGGGCCGCTTTCGCCGAGTTGGCCGACCACCCCGCCATGCTCATCCGCGCCACCGCCCTCAAGCCGGAAACGAACATCACCGTCGGCGCGTACGGCGAAGAGCTGCTGCTGCTCGACTCGCCCGCCCCCGGTTCGGGCAAGCGCTGGGACCTGGCCGAGTTGACCAACCGACCAACCGGCAAGTGGCTCCTGGCAGGAGGCCTCACCCCCGCCAACGTCGCCACGGCCATCGCGACGGCGAACCCGTGGGGTGTGGACGTGTCGAGCGGGGTGGAGTCCAGTCGCGGGGTGAAGGACCCCGGTCTCATCCGCGAATTCGTCGCCGCCGCACGGGAATCAGCCCCGATCGGCTGAGTCTCGGTCAAACGCTCGCCGATCGGGTTCGTCGGCGACGGGTATCGGTGGTGACGGTGCCCACCGGAATTGTCGGTGGTCCCGGATAACGTGATCATGGTTCGTCACACCGGTTCCGAGGAGGAACACCATGAGCGCTGCCACCACGTACCTCGAACTGTCGGAAGATGACGGCAGTGCGCACAAGTTCTACGAGGTCCAAGTGGACAGCACTTCGGTCACCATCACCTATGGCCGGATCGGCGAACAGGGACAGGTTCGCACCGCCTCCTACGCCGACACCGCGAAGGCGAAGTCCGCCGCCGCCAAGAAGATCGGTGAGAAAGTCCGCAAGGGTTACGCGCCCGCGGTGAAAGGTGTGCGGCAGAAACGCGCGGTCACCCGGCGGGAGATCGTCAGCACCCGGTCCACCGCGCGGCAGGCGCCGGTGTTGTGGCGCTTCGCCTCCGGCGCCCCGGCGTTCGGGATCTTCATCGGCGACGAGCAGGTGTGGGTCGGCAACGAGCGCGGCGACGTCTACACGCTCAGCCATGACGGTCGGGTGACCGGGCGGTTCGGGTTGCCGGACAGTGTGAAGTGCATCGTGGCCGACGATTTCTGGATCTACGCTGGCTGCGACGACGGCCGGGTGTACGACCTCGGCGGCAAAGTTCCCAGGGTCGCCTACGAGATCGCCAACGACGTCGACATCTACTGGCTCGACATCAACGACGGGGTGCTCGGCGTCTCCGATCGGCAGGGCGGGATCACGATCGTCGACCACGAGGACGAGTTCCAGTGGTCGCGGCGCAGCAAGGGCGATCAGGCGTGGATGGTGCGCTGCGCCGACGACGGCGTCTTCCACGGGCACTCGCGCGGCGTCACCCACTACGCGGCGCGCAGCGGAGACCCGTTGTGGCACGCCAACACCGACGGTTCGGTGCTGTTCGGGTGGCAGGAGCCCACCGAGGTGTTCGCGGGCACCAGCCGTGGCTGGGTGCACCGCATCGCCAAGTCGAACGGCGTCGAGACCGCCCGCTATCGCTGTGACGCGGCGGTGTTCTCCTGCGCGACCTCTCCCGATGGCGCCTACGTCTTCGCGGGCGACAACCAGTCGTCGGTGTACTGCTTCGCCGCGGACGGCACCCGGTTGTGGAAGCTGGGCACCGGGTGTGGCTCGGCCTACTCGATGCAGTACCGCGACGAGCGCCTTTACCTTGTCACCACCGACGGTTCCCTGGCCTGCCTCGACGCGAGCCCGGCGGCCGTGCACGCCGCGGAGCAGGGACAGTTGCCGCCGAGCCGCGACATCAAGGCCGACGGCTGGCGGCGGGTGGAGGCGAGCGCCGAGGTCGAGACGGTCACCACGGTCGTCTCCGGCGGTGTGGTCGTCGAGTGCGTGCAGGACGGCGGCAGGC
>JALZNB010000583.1 GCA_030857905.1 Actinomycetota bacterium | reverse complement strand
GCGCCACCCAGCGCGATGTCTGGCGGCTCATCGCGCACCTGGTGGGTGTCCCCCATGCCGACGACCTGACCCAGGAGACGTTTCTCCGGTCGTTGCGGAGCCTGCCGTCGTTCGAGGGACGGTCGTCCGCGCGGACGTGGTTGCTGTCCATCGCCCGGCGGGCCGCGATCGATCATCTTCGGGCACAGCGGGTTCAGCCCGCGTTGGTGTTCGACGAACCGTCGGACGTGGCCGACCCCGGGGCCGGATTCGAGGAGATCGTCGCGGTGAACCTGATGTTGGCCGCGTTGCCCACCGATCGGCGGGAAGCGTTGCTGCTGACTCAGGTGCTGGGGTTGTCCTATGCGGAGGCCGCGACGATCTGCGATTGTCCTGTTGGGACCATCCGGAGTCGGGTGGCCCGGGGGCGGGAGGATCTGATTCAGGCTCGCGGGGAAGACGCCGTCGGAGCGGGCTGACTTCCCCGCCTGGCTACGACAGGTGCGAGGTGTCGTTCACCAGACGAACCGAGGCGTTGCCGTCCGGGTAGAACTCCACAATGGACAGCGAAGCCAGGTCGAGGTGCAGGCGGAACAGGATGGACGGGCCGACATCCAACCCCATGCGCAGCAGGGATTTGATCGGAGTGACGTGACTGACCACGACCAGGGTCCTGCCGCCGTACTTCGCGATCAGCTCGTCGCGGGCCTTGCGGACCCGACGGTGGACCTGGTCGAAGCTCTCGCCGTTGGGGGCCGAAACGGACGTGTCCGAGAGCCAGCGGGAGTGCAGAGCGCGGTCCTGGGTCGTGGCGTCGACGAAGGTCATGCCCTCCCAGTCACCGAAGTCGGTTTCCACAAGACCTTGGTGGGACTGGACTTCACCGCCGGTGACAGCGGCGAGCGCGTTCGCGGTCTGCGTGGTCCGGCCCAACGGCGAGGCGATGATGGGAGTCTGCGCGTCGACGCCGTGGAGTGCGCCGATTCGACGGGCGGCGGCCTCGGCTTGGGCCTGCCCGGCCTCGGTGAGCGGGACGTCGCCTCGGCCCGAGTAACGACGAGCCACCGACATCTCGGTTTGGCCGTGGCGCAACAGGAGCAGCGTCGTGGGTTCACCGTGCGCACCCGACCAGCCGATCGGGGCGACCAGGTCGACGGCCTCCTCCTTCCTCGGCTCGATCCCCGCCTGGGCGTCCATCGCCGCGTTGGCCAAGCGGTCCGCGTGCCGGTTGCGCTCGCGCGGAATCCACTCGTAGGTCACCCGATCGAACGCGCGGGCGATTTCCCGCGCCTCGGCGGCGATGGGCGCCAACCCCGCGTGTTTGATCTTCCAGCGGCCGGACATCTGCTCGACGACGAGCTTGGAGTCCATGCGCACCTCGACGACGGCCGCGCCCAGCTCAGCCGCCGCCCGCAGGCCCGCCACCAACCCCTGATACTCGGCCACGTTGTTCGTGGTCACCCCGAGGCCGTCGCCACGCTCGGCCAGCACCTCGCGGGTGTCGGCGTCGAACACGACGGCGCCGTACCCGGCGGGCCCCGGGTTGCCCCGGGACCCGCCGTCGGCCTCGACGACCACCTTCACAGGCCGGACTCCGGTGTCCGCACCAGGATCGCGCCGCACTGGTCGCATTCCACGACCTCGTCCGGGGCGGTGTCCTTGATCCGGGAGATCTCCCTGCGGTCCAGCTCGATGCGGCAGGCACCGCAGCGGCGGGCCCGCAGCAGCGACGCGCCGATCCCCTTGGACGCGCGCTTGCGCTCGTAGAAGGCGATCAGGTCCTCGGGCATCCCCGGCAGCAGCGTGGCCCGCTCGGCGTCGCGGCGGGCCTCGATGACGTCGAGGTCGGCCAGGTTCTCGTCGCGGCGAGCCAGCGCGGTGGCCAGGGCGTCCTCGCGCGTGGCCAGCTCGACCTCGGCGTGCTTGCCGTCGAGTTCCACGGCTTCGCGGCGTTCCATCAGTTCGAGCAGGTCGTCCTCCAGCACCCCCTGCCGACGCTCCAGCGTGGCCAGCTCGTGCTCCAGCTCGGTGAGCTGCTTGGCGCCGACCTTGCCGCCCGCGAGCAGGCCGCGGTCGCGGTCCTCACGGGCGCGGACCGCGTCGATCTCCTTCTCCTGCCTGGCGACCTCGCGGTCGAGGTCGTCGAGCCGGGTCTGCACGGCCACCTTGGCGTCGCGCTTGGCCTGGGTCGCCTTCTCCGCCTCGGTGATCTCTTCCAGCTCCGGCATGGTGCGGCGGCGGTGCTGGACACGCGCCAACTCGGCGTCGATCTCGGCGAGGTCGAGGAGACGGCGTTGTACGGCGGGTTCGGCTTTCACCCTGGGAACCTCCCGGTTCGTCGTGGCGCTCCCGCCTGGGCGGTCCAGGGGTCGGTGCGGCGTGTGGATACGGCGATGTCGACGGTACCGCCGATGGCGGCCCGCAAGATGTCGGCCGCCTGGTCGCACCAGGGCCACTCGCTGGCCCAGTGCGCGAGGTCGACGAGTGCGGGGACGTCCCCGTTGGCGAGGTGCTCGCTCGCGGGGTGGTGGCGCAGGTC
>JALZNB010000566.1 GCA_030857905.1 Actinomycetota bacterium | reverse complement strand
CCCTGGGCTGGTGTCGTCAAGGGCGCCTTCGGCGTCGCTTCGCGATCGTTCCGACCCTTGACGACACCAGCCCAGGGTCAGGGATTGCCGGGAAGAGGGTCAGGGGGGAGAGAAGGGACCCTGGGTTGTGGGTGGGAGCTGACTGTTTGAGTGTGTGGTTAGGGCCATGACCTTGGGCCTTGCTCGTGGCGGCCAGGGTTTAGTTCTTGGTGCTTGACGTTTCGCCCACCCGCGTGAGGCGTCACCCGCGAGATGCGTGGTCTGGTGATGCACGGGCAGCGCAGGCTGCACTTCACCAAGGAGCAGGACTCACGGCGTAAAGCGATCCTGGACACCATTGAGTCCTTGCGGCCGCAAGTCCTGATCTACGACGGGTCCAGGCGCCGGCATCACCGACAACGCGGGGAGTGCCTGCGCGCGCACTCCGAACCCTTGTTGGCCATCCCCGACGCGATCGTATGGTGCTGGCAGCGTGGTGGGCACTGGAAGGCACGGGTCAGCGCGATGATCAGCGAGGTCCGCGTCGTGTGAGGACGGGCGAGTCGATGCCCGAGAAAACGCGCGACCCGGCTCGCCCACCGTCCGGAAGGCTGCCGGGTCCACTTCGTCGATCTCGTGATCGACGCTCCTCCATGCTAGCCCAAAGTCGCAGAACTATGCAGACCTGGCCAGGGCGAGCGCCAGATCAAGGACGTCGTGGCATGGAGCCGTGCTTCGCCCCGCCGGTTAAGACGTCCGCAACGATCCGCCGGACGCCAGCCGCGCGAGACACATGTTCCGGCGGGCTCTTCGTGTCCGCGAAAACATCGCGACCCCCGGCAGACCCGAAAGGTTGGGCGGGGCACTTCTCCCCGAAAAACACCATCGCCCCCGCCCTGCTGGGCGGGGGCGATACCCCCCCGGGCTCAGAGGTTTCCGCGTCGGTCCTGTTCGCGTTCGATGGCCTCGAAGAGGGCTTTGAAGTTGCCCTTGCCGAAGCCGAGCGAGCCGTGGCGTTCGATCATTTCGTAGAACACCGTGGGGCGGTCGCCGATGGGCTTGGTGAAGATTTGCAGGAGGTAGCCGTCTTCGTCGCGGTCGACGAGGATGGCGTGTTTCTGGAGGGTCTCGATCGGGAGGCGGACCTCGCCGATGCGGGCGCGCAGCTCCGGGTCCTCGTAGTACGAGTCGGGGACGTCGAGGAATTCGACGCCGTTGGCGCGCATGGCCTCGACGGTGGCGATGATGTCGTTGGTGGCCAGCGCGATGTGCTGGCAGCCGGGGCCGCCGTAGAACTCGAGGTACTCGTCGATCTGGCTTTTCTTCTTCGCGATCGCGGGCTCGTTCAGCGGGAACTTGACCCGGTGGTTGCCGTTGGAGACGACCTTGCTCATCAGCGCCGAGTATTCGGTGGCGATGTCGTCGCCGACGAACTCCGCCATGTTGACGAAGCCCATGACGCGGTTGTACCAGTCGACCCAGTAGTCCATCTTGCCGAGTTCGACGTTGCCGACGCAGTGGTCGACGGCCTGGAAGATGCGCTTGGGGGCGTCGGCGGGGTGCTGGTAGGCGCCCTCTTTGGCCACGTAGCCGGGCAGGTAGACGCCGTAGTAGCGGGAGCGGTCGACCAGGGTGTGCCGGGTCTTGCCGTAGGTCGCGATGGCGGCCATGCGGACGGTGCCGTGCTCGTCGGAGACGTCGTGCGGCTCGTCCAGCACAGTGGCGCCCTGCGCGCGGGCGTGTGCGACGCACCTGTCGACGTTGGGGACTTCGAGTGCCAGGTCGACGACGCCGTCGCCGTGTTCACGCTGGTGGTCGAGCAGGGGGCTCTTCGGGTCGACGCCGCCCTTGATGACGAAGCGGGCCGAACCGGACTTGAGGACATAGGACTTGTGGTCGCGGTTGCCGGTCTCCGGGCCGGAGTAGGCGACCTGCCGCATCCCGAAGGCCGACTGGTAGAACAGCGCGGTCTGGGTCGCGTTGCCGACGACGAAGACCACCGCGTCCATCGACTTCACCGGGAACGGGTCGCGGCTCGCGTCGTAGTCGACCAGCCCGACGAGCTGGCGAAGTTGGTCGTAGCTGACCTCATCCATGCCTAGCTCACTGCGGCCGAGGGTCCCCGTCATCGCGTTCCTCCTGCGTCCAAACCGTGCCTGGTCCGCCTGAGCATGTGTCGGGTAGGGCATCCTGCGCAACAGCGCCAAAAATTACTGGACAATTTGCCTGGAGCTGGACCGATATTGTCGAGCAGACTGGACAGTCTGACCAGAAAACAATGGAACGGCGCACCATCGTCCGGCCTGTGTGGACTGGCCGGGGGAACGACAAAACCGCCGTCGAGGTGGGCCGCGTCATCCGGAGGGCTCCCTGAGCGTGTCGACCGTGCGTGGCACGGGCGAAGCGACTCACTTCCGGAGAAGGCGGACACCACCGTCGACGGCGGCTCCGTGTCAGATCAGGCCTGGTCAGCCTTCGTACGGCACGGCCTTGCGCAGGGTGACCTTCTGGGTCTTGCCGTTGGGCAGCTCGTACTCGCGGGTCTCACCTTCCTTGGCCCCGAGCAGCGCGCGGCCCAGCGGTGACTCCGGGGAGTACACCTCAAGGTTGCCCGCGCCGCCTTCCTCGCGGGTGGCGAGCAGGAACTGCTCCTCTTCGTCGTCGCCCTCGTAGCGCACGGTCAGCACCATGCCCGGCTCGGCGACGCCGTCGTTGGCGGGCGTCTCACCGACCTTCGCGGCGCGCAGGAGTTCCTGCAGGTGACGGATACGGGCTTCCTGGTGGCCCTGTTCCTCGCGGGCCGCGTGGTAGCCGCCGTTCTCCTTGAGGTCGCCCTCCTCGCGGCTGGTGTTGATCTTCTGCGCGATGACCGGGCGGTTCTCAATCAGCTCGTCGAGCTCGTGCTTGAGCCGGTTGTAGGCCTCCTGGGTCAACCAGGTCACCTGGGTGTCGCTCACGGTCACCAACTCCTCGTCGTACTCCGGGCCCGTGGTTCGGGCCAGGCACCTCCGGGCTTCGTGGGGCACCCGGAACGGAAAAAACACGGCCCGCCTAGGGGCCGTGCAGATGAACTAGAATACCACGAACACACGTGCTATTCCGTCCGAAATGTCCGTTTAACGCGTGTTCGGCGCGTAGTTCACCCCGTTGGCGGCTGATCTATGGACAAGTATTCGGGGACCTGGTATGAGCAGCCGAACACATCGGCGGTGACCGGCTCCGCGGTACTGCTGATGATCGTCGTCATCCGGGTCGACGACTGACCGGGGGCGATGTAGACCTCCTTGCGGCCGCTCTCCGTCCCGTCGAGCGCGCGAACCCGCACGATGCACACCGCGGGTCGCTCCGGCGACTCCCTGGTGACGTCGAAGGTGAGCTGCATCCGGTTTCCCGGCTGGTCGCTGAACGAGGCCCGTTCGGCCTCGATCGGCGCCGTTCCGAGGTTGGTGTAGCCGAGCCAGGCGACCACGCCGCCGACCAGCAGACCGCAGGCCGCCATGACAAAAGTCGTCCGCCTGGACTGTCGACCCCGCGGCGTGCCGTAGCGGCCTTCGGGCAGCGCGCGTCCCGTGACAGCCATTTCGCGGGGCCTCCTGTCGATGACGTGGCGCCCGGCGGGAACAATGGACCCGTCGCGACGCGTTCGTCTGTTCGGGTCAAGTATCCGACCCGTGTGGTGGCGGGCCTCAGGAGGGGGACGGAAGAACTCATGGCCGACAAGCTGCGGTTGATGGCGGTTCACGCGCATCCGGACGACGAGTCGAGCAAGGGTGCCGCGACCATGGCCAAGTACGTGGCCGAGGGGCACGAGGTCATGGTGGTCACCTGTACCGGTGGCGAACGTGGTGACATTCTCAACCCGGCGATGGATCGGCCGGAGGTGATCGCCGACATCTCCGGTGTCCGCAAGCGGGAGATGGCCAAGGCCGCCGAGATCCTCGGCGTCGCGCACCGGTGGCTCGGCTTCGTCGACTCGGGTCTGCCCGAGGGCGACCCGAAGCCGCCGCTGCCGGATGGCTGCTTCGCCGTGATCCCGCTGGAGGTGTCCGTCCCGCCGCTGGTGGCGGCGATCCGCGACTTCAAGCCGCACGTCGTCATCACCTATGACGAGAACGGCGGCTACCCGCACCCCGACCACATCCGCTGCCACGAGGTCTCCGTCGCCGCGTTCGACGCCGCGGGCGACCCCGAGCGCCACCCCGAGGCCGGGGAACCGTGGACGCCGCTGAAGCTGTACTACTCGCACGGCTTCTCCCGCGTTCGCCTGGTCGCCATGCACGAGGCGCTGCTGGCGCGCGGTCTGGAAAGCCCGTACGCGGAGTGGCTGGAGAACTGGAAGCCCGACCGTGGCGACCTGTCGCACCGGGTGACCACCAAGGTCCATTGCGACGACTACTTCGAGATCCGCGACGCCGCGCTGCTCGCGCACGCCACCCAGATCGACCCGGAGAGCCGCTGGTTCGCCGTGCCGCTGGACGTGCAGCGCGAGGTGTGGCCGTTCGAGGAGTACGAACTGGTCCGGTCGCTGGTCGACAGCACACTGCCGGAGGACGACTTGTTCTCCGGCATCAGTGAGAAGGTCTCGTTGTGATCGATCTGTCCGGCCCGGACCTGTCCGCCACGGTGGCCATGGCCCAGCCCGCGCCCCCACCCGCCGATCCCGGCGGGCAGGGCGAGGACTTCGGCAAGAGTTCGCCGCTGGGCTTCCTGATTTTGATCTTGTTCTTCGTCGCGGTGGCGTTCCTGATCCGCTCGATGACCAAGCACCTCAAGCGCGTCCCGGAGAGCTTCGACAAGCCAGACCAGGACAAGACGGATTAGAGGCGTCTCGTCTCGCGGTTCATCCGATCAGTCGGGCGATTCCCGTGGTGTCCGGGTGAACGACGGTCAGGCCGCTGACCGCGCCGATGGCACGGTCAGCGGTCACCAGCGCCTCACACTTGGCGCTGCGGGCCGTCGCGGCGAGCACCGCGTCGAACGCGCCGAGCCCTTCGTGCTTTTCCAGTAGTTCCAACGCGTCCTCGACCGCGGCTCCCGGAACGTCGAGCAGCGGCGACAGGAGTCGCAAGTACGCGGTCGCCAAGCCGACGGCTTCCGGCCGGGGCCTTCTCCGCGACCGCACGTGGACGAATTCCTGGATCACCCCCGCCGTGG
>JALZNB010000559.1 GCA_030857905.1 Actinomycetota bacterium | reverse complement strand
CCGGTGGTGCGGCCCGATTCGTCCCGGCTCAGCCTTCGGCGAGGAGCTTGTCGAGCTGCTCGTACCCCTGCACCACACCGACCTCCATGCCGCTGGCCATCATCGCGTCGCGGGCTTGCATGGTGTCGACCACGGACAGACCGGTGACCCTGGTGCGGCCGTCGCCGAGGTCCTCGAAGGTCATGGTCTCCAGGCAGACGCCGTCCGGCACACCCTCGAAGGTGAAGGTCTGCACGATCCGCTCGTTGGGCCGCAGTTCGTGGAAGGAGCCGTAGAAGGCGGCGATTTCCTCGCCACCGACCGTCGCCGCGTACCGGTAGTGGCCGCCCGTGCTCGCGTCCCACGCGTCGATGCGGATGTCGGTGTCGGCCGGCCCGAGCCATTTGGCGACCAGCGCCGGGTCGGTCCACGCGCGGTACACCCGGTCGGGCGTCGCCTCGAACTCGCGGATGATGGCGATGGTGGGCAGGTCGGGGTTGGCCTCGATGCGGGTCTGGTTGGTCGTGGTCGTGGTCGCGCTCATGACGCCTCTTCTTGTCGTTGGTCGGTCGTGTCCTGGTCGTCGTCCATCGCCGCGAGCACGGCGTCGAGGCGTCGGTAGCGTGCCTCCGCCTGCTCGCGGTAGCGCTCGATCCACTTGGTCATCAGGTCGAACACCTCCGCTTCGAGGTGGCATGGCCTGCGCTGGGCGTCCCGGCTCCGGCTCACCAGTCCCGCGTCCCGCAGCACCTTGAGATGCTTGGAGACCGCCTGGGGCGAGACGTCGTAGGGCTCGGCGAGCTGGCCGACCGTCGCGTCCCCGACCGCGAGCCGGGCGACGATGTCGCGCCGGGTGGGGTCCGCGAGAGCGGCGAACACCCGGGAGAGCCGGTCGTCGGTCATTGCGCCTCCTCGTTGACAACCGTTTGGTTGTCAACGAAACCTACGTCCACTCTCGACCGTTGTCAACCATCCGGTTGTCAACGGTGTGTCGGATGTGGCTGGGCGACCGACGGCCGATGTGGACAGTCAGCGGGGTCTTCTCCCGCCCACTGGGAAAGCGCGTCGCGATCAAACGTTCGAGGTCAACAGTGGACGGCATGCGCGGGCGTAGCGGTCGAACACATCGGCGCCGACAGGCTCCCAGTTGACCCCCGACTCCGCGAAGAGCCGCGCGGTCCTCGCCGTGCCGTAGTGACCGGTGACATCAGTGAACAGCTGGGCGAGGTCGGCCTCCTGCCCCGGACTCGGCAGCACGGCGAACACCCGCGCCAGGTCTCGGTCATCCGGGTCGGCGGCACACCGGTCCGCCAAGCGCTGCAAGAACTCCGCGTACGGCACCTCAGGCAGGTCGAACCGGTCACGGAAGGCGGCGAACACGTCACCGAGCCGGGTGGATTTGGGTTGCAGCAAGTGGAAGTAACCACGCTCGTCGCGGATGAGGGCGGTGACGATCAGGGCGCCGACCTGGTCGACCGGTGTGTAGTCGAGTGCGATCGGACTCTGGAACGCCACCCCCATCCGCAGTGCGGCCTTCACCAGCAGATCCGGCAGACCGTGGCGGCTGGGCACGCCGTGGCGCGAATGCGGCATGACCTCGCCGATGCGGTAGACCGCGACCGGGATACCGCGCTCGGCGGCGGCCTCCATGAGGCGTTCACCGACCAGTTTGGACTGCCCGTAGCCGTCCTCCGGGTGCGCGGACGATGGGGCGCGGTCCTCGGCGACCACCCCGTCACCGACGGGAACCGTGCCGAGGGTGGACACGAAGTGCACCGGCTTGGTCCTGGCCGTCGCGGCGAGTCGCAGAATCTCCACCGTGCCCTCGACGTTGGATGGCCGGTGCGCGGTGTAGTCGAGCACGAGGTTCACGAAAGCTCCGTTGTGCACCACGACATCCAGCGTCTCGGCGAGTCTCCGGTAGTCCTCTTCGGACAATCCCAGGCGAGGAGAACCAAGATCACCCGTGATGGCGACGACACGATCGGCGAGGTCATCGCTCCACAAGGCGTACTCGCGCAGGTTCGCTACGATCCGCGCACGCGCCGCGGCCTGATTCTCCGCACGGACCAGGCAATGCACGGTCGCGCCCGTCCCACGCAGCAGATCGTGCAGCAGTTGTCCCCCGACGAATCCGGTCGCGCCGGTCAGCAGAACATGTCTCGGAGAGCCGGAAACCGGCGGCAGCGTGGCCGCGATATCCGACGGCAGCACGGAATCACGTTCGAGAAGCTCACGAACCGACCGCGAGTCGGCGTCACCGCCGCGGATCAGCTCGGCCTGCGACCGGATCGTCTGCCGTTCGACGACCTCGCGCACCGACACCCGGACACCGAATCGGTCGGTCAGCGCGAGCGCGAGCCGCTGCGCGACAAGCGAATCA
>JALZNB010000551.1 GCA_030857905.1 Actinomycetota bacterium | reverse complement strand
CCCGTGACCAACGTGATCGTCGCGTATGCCAGCCCGATGAGCACGAAGCCGGAGGCGGCGACGGTGAACCACGCCGCGCGGCGCCACGACTGGGGCGGGGTGACCGAGGCCGGGATGGTGCCGAGGTCGAACTTGGCCAATCCGGTAGTCAGGCTGTCGGTGAACCGGTCGACCGCCGGGCGGTCAGTAGTCTCCGCGGGGTATGGGAGCCCGGACCCCGGGTCGTCTTGTCCGGTCCCTGCGGCACCATCCATCGCGCGCCGATGTTTCCCTCGGCCCGGCTCATCGTCCGCGGTGTTCCCGCTCGCCATGTATTAGAGACTCCTGTCCTGCTCGGCCGTGACGTGGAGTCGCCGGCCGATCACCCGTCAACCCCTGCCGACACTCGGTGAGCCGCCAGTGGACAGTCCAGGCACCGCCAAGGGCCGCGCGGCAATGGTGCCGAGCGGCCGGAGTAGGGGAAGGGCGTCAGTGGCGTGGAGAACGGCGGCGATGGCCAGGGCGTCGAAGGACGCGCGGGGAACTGGGCTCGCGCTCATGGTGGTGACCGTGCTCACCCAGCCAAGGGTAAGCCGTTGCACGATGTTTGGGACGCGAGACACCGACCCGTCCGCATTACCACACTTTCGTGTGAATGGACGGGCCGGAACAACGCGACTACGCGCCGCTGCGGTACTTGGTCATGGTGGTGGACAGCGCGTTGCCCGCCACACCCGCGGAGCCTGCCGCGAGCAGGATCGCCAGCACGTCGGCGAACCCACCGCCGCTGGTGAGAATCCAGGCGAGCACGGCACCCGCGGTCGTCACTCCAGCGATGACCCACCGCCCACGCACGTACTGCGTGACGGGCGCACCGCTGGCCCCCCGCTTGCGGGCCGCCGAGTTGAGCATGGCCAGGTAGCCGACGAAGCCAAGGGCGCAGAACAGCGCGACGATCGCGACGATGACGGCGATGAGATCCAGCATGGCCCCAGTCTGCCCCAGTCGGCGCCCTTGGGAATGGGGGAAGACCCGGAGGTTTTCCCCGATCCTCACCGACCGAGCTGGCCACGCCCGAGGTCGAGCAGTGCCATCGCCAGCATCCGGCCCGCCGGGCCGAGTTCGCGGTAGCGCGCGAGTACGTCCATCTCGCGGTTGACGACGATCTTGGGTCCACCGGCGGCCATTCTGGCGACGCCGATCGTCTTGGAGACCTCGGCGCGGCGCTTCACCAGACGCAGGATCTCGTCGTCGAGGAGATCGATCTCCTTGCGGAGCTCGGCGACCTCGGCCGGAGCGGGCAGTTCGGTGGTGGTCTTCTCGGACATCGGGGCCATCCTCGGCGGGCTAGCGGAGTAGGTGTCCCAGGACGAGCAAAGCCCCGGGTCCTGTGGACTCCGGGGCTTCCTGTGGTCGGTGTGTGCCTACGCGACGACGGGAGCCGGAGTCCGGTTCCCGTAAAAAAACTCCATGTAGCGAGGCATGGAGAGATTCTGGCACAGGTTCCCCATGCCGGGCGACCCCTAGCGCCGACTAATGCGGTGAACACCAATGGCCGCGGCGCCGGCGAAAACGTCGGCTGTGTGCGTCGTTGTCAGTGGTCCCCGGTACCGTTGCGGGCACGATGGAAGCTCTCTTCGACCTCCCCGCAGAACCCCGTCACAGCCCCCGCGCCTCGGGTGCGGCCGCGCTCCTCGACGACCTCAACGACCAGCAGCGCCGCGCCGTGGAACACATCGGCAGCCCGCTGCTCGTCGTCGCGGGCGCGGGCTCCGGCAAGACCCGGGTGCTCACCCGGCGCATCGCCTATCTGCTCGGCGAACGGGACGTGCACCCCGGTCAGGTCATGGCGATCACCTTCACCAACAAGGCGGCCGCCGAGATGAAGGAACGCGTCGCCGACCTCGTCGGCCGCAGGGCGAACGCCATGTGGGTGTCCACGTTCCACTCGATGTGCGTGCGGGTGCTGCGCCGCGAGGCCAAGACCCTGGGGATGACCTCCAGCTTCTCCATCTACGACGCCGACGACTCGCGCAGGCTGATCACCCTCGTCGCGCGCGACCTCGACCTCGACCCGAAGCGGTATCCGGCGCGCACGTTGTCGGTGCACATCTCCAACCTCAAGAACGAGTTGCTCACCGCCGAAGACGGGTCGAAGAACGCCACCAACGACCTGGAACGCCGCGTGGCCGAGGTCTACGTCGAGTACCAGCGCAGGCTCGGCGAGGCCAACGCGATGGACTTCGACGACCTGATCATGCGCACAGTCGGGCTGCTGCAAGGCTTCCCGGACGTCGCCGAGTACTACCACCGCCGCTTCCGGCACGTACTCGTCGACGAGTACCAGGACACCAACCACGCGCAGTACACCTTGGTGCGTGAGCTGGTCGGCAGGGGCGTCAACGACGTTCCGCCCGCCGAACTGTGCGTGGTCGGCGATGCCGATCAGTCGATCTATGCCTTCCGTGGCGCGACGATTCGCAACATCGTCGAGTTCGAGCGGGACTACCCGCAGGCCACGACCGTCATGCTGGAACAGAACTACCGCTCGACCCAGACCATCCTCGACGCGGCGAACGCGGTGATCTCGCGCAACCCCAACCGCCGCGACAAACGCCTGTGGACCGCGCTCGGCCAAGGCGAGAAGATCGTCGCCTACGTCGGCGACAACGAGCACGACGAGGCCGCGTTCATCGCGGGCGAGATCGATCGCCTGGTGGACGCGGGCGAAGCCAACAACAGTGACGTCGCGGTGTTCTACCGGACCAACAACCAGTCCCGGGTGTTCGAGGAGATCTTCATCCGGCTCGGCCTGCCCTACCGCGTCGTCGGCGGGGTCCGGTTCTACGAGCGACGCGAGGTCCGCGACGCGTTGGCATACCTGCGGTTGCTCGCCAACCCGGACGACACGGTGAGCCTGCGCCGCATCATCAACGTGCCCAAGCGCGGCATCGGCGAACGCGCGGAAGCCTGCGTGTCCACTCACGCCGAGCGCGAACGCGTCTCCTACGCCGCCGCGCTGCGCGACGCCGCCGAGGGCAAGGTCGCCCTGCTGAACCCGCGCTCGCAGCGCGCGATCGCCGCCTTCGTCGAGATGATGGACGGTCTTGGCCGTTTCGTCGACGACGGTCAAGACGTCGCCGAGATACTCGACGCCGTCCTCGACCAGACGGGCTACCGCGCCGAACTGGAAGCCAGCGACGACCCGCAGGACGCCTCACGCCTGGAGAACCTGACCGAGCTGGTCACGGTGGCACGGGAATTCACCGAGCAGCCCCCCGCCGTCGCCCCCGACGAGCCGCCCGCCGACATGGCCCCGATCGACATCGGTGTACCGGAAGCGGGTTCCCTCGCCGCGTTCCTGGAACGGGTGTCCCTGGTGGCCGACGCCGATTCGATCCCGGACGCCGAAGACGGCGGCGTCGTCACCCTGATGACCCTGCACACGGCCAAGGGGCTGGAATACCCGGTCGTGTTCTGCACCGGTTGGGAGGACGGGATCTTCCCGCACCTGCGCGCCCTGAGCGACCCGGTGGAACTGGCCGAGGAACGGCGGCTCGCCTACGTCGGCATCACCCGAGCCCGCGAACGCCTCTACCTGTCGCGTGCCGTGGTCCGGTCGGCGTGGGGTCAGCCGATGACCAACCCGGCATCGCGCTTCTACGACGAGATCCCGCCCGACCTCATCGACTGGCGCCGCCTCGGCCCGGAACGTTCGGGGCCTGCCAGAGCCACGACGTGGGGGGGGCGCGACGACGCGGCCCAGGCGCGGCTCGCGGCACGGGGAACACGGTCGCCGTCGTTCAAGGGTTGGCAGGAGACCGTCGCGTTGTCGTTGGACGTGGGCGATCGGGTCAACCACGACAAATACGGTCTGGGGACCGTGGTGGCGACCGACGGCGTGGGCCCCAGGGCGACGGCGACCATCGACTTCGGCACCGCTGGAACGATCCGTCTCATGCTGATCGGCAGCGTTCCCCTGGTGAAGCTCTAGTCACTGTCCTTGGCCCGTCCCGCCGTGCTCAAGAAATAGTGGACACCCAGCTCGAAGGCTTACCGGACACGGGTTCACCGCGCGTCCGCCGCCTTCGTCGCGCGTGATTCGCTCGTTCCGGTCGGCGTCTCGCATCGACGTTCGAAAATTGTCGGTGGCATGCGGTTCACTGAACTTGTCGGACGGGGAGACGAGCACGGGGGACCGATGGACGAGAGTCTGCACCGCATGTTGGCCGAGGCGGTCTGCAGATACCTCGACGCGGTCGACCGGCTGGCGGGGGACCAGTCGGCGTCCGTGGAGGTCGAGATGCGCCGTCTCGCGGCGTCGTGGCGGGCGTTGTTGAGCCTGCACCGGCCGGTGGGCACGCGATGTTCGGGGTGTGGCCGAACCTGTTCGCCCGCGGGCCCGCGACGGCCTTCGTTCTGCACGGTGTGGCGGGTGGCGGGCGCGTACTTCGTGCGCAGGCTTCCCGGGGGTGTCACCTGAGAAGGCGGAATGTCGGCCGATGAGGCGCGGGGGCCTCGGGTGGCGACTGCGATAGGCCACTGTGTACTGATGTGGGCACTCGACAGGCGAGAGGAGGATCTCAAGTGGACTGGCAGGGCAGGGCGATCTCACCCGGGCGTTGGCTTGGCAGTGCTGCGTGCACGCAGATGCCGTGCGACGTCAGGGTTGCGGTTGTTCGCCGCTGTCCACAGGCGACTGTCCTTTGTTGCCACGTCCAACCGGCTCGCCCCGCAGCTCACGACCATCCGAACGGTCCAACTCTTCCCGGCCTATCCGGGAAACCGGATCACCTCGGACTGGGACTTCTCCTGCCGCGTGCTCACTCGACTCGCCGACGACGGACCGCATCGGGTATGTCGACTGTCGGGTCAGTCGATCTGGGTCACCGGGGAGTCGGTGCCGAGATCGAGCGCAGGTCGCTCGATCTCGGTCCGCGTGCGTGCCCACCAGTCGCGGAGCATCGTCTGCCCGACCAGCCGAGAGGAGATCGCTTGGCAGCCGCCCACAACTGAGGTGTGACAAGGCTTTCCCGGAGACCCCCAAGAAGGAGGTGAGACCAGGCGCGAACGCGTTCGGTGGTGACTCAACTGGTGGTGTGGGCGCCTCTAGACCTTCACGCCGCGAGCGGCGAACCAGCTCAGCGGGTTCATCTTGCGACCCTCGGAGTCCCAGATCTCGAAGTGCAGGTGCGGCCCGGTCGACTGCCCTCGGTTGCCGAGGTGCGCGATGAGCTGGCCGGCCTTGACCTTCTGGCCAGGGCGGACGACGTAGTCGTTGACGTGGCCGTAGACCGACGTGGTGCCGTCGGTGTGCTGGACGCGGACCCAGAGACCGAAACCGCTGGCGGTTCCCGCTTCGACGACGGTGCCGTCGGCGATCGAGACGATCGGCGTGCCGATCCGGTTGGCGATGTCGATGCCGAAGTGGGTCTCGCCCCACCGGGCGCCGAAGCCGGAGGTGAAACGTCCCTCGGTCGGCTTGACGATCTTGGGTCGGGCCGCCTCTTCCTGCTGCTTCTTGATCTCGATGGCGCGGGCGGTGCGAGCCTGGGTGACGCGCTCGACGGTGACTATCTTCTCGGCCTCGACCGACCCGTCGGTGGTCTTGGTGAGGGTGAGCAACTCGGGTGCGCCCGCGGTGCCACCGCCCATGCCCATGGCGGCCGAGACGTCGGCACTGCTGCCCGCGAGGGGAGCGATGTTGTCGGGTGCGTCGCCGGTCGCCGCCTGCAACGTCTGTCCGGCGGCGGCCGCGGCGAACGCGCCGACGGCGACCGCGGCGACCACCACCTTGCCGCGCAGAGCGGACGACGGTGGAGCGATGCGATGCGCACCACGCGCCTTGACGGAGGCCACACGTTCGGGCACCTCGTCGAGCACGGTGAACTCGTGTTCACCGCTGGAGTGATAACGGGACAAGACCTGACCTTCCGCCTTCGGGGAGTCCGACTCACGCACCAACTCGCGGGGGACGAGTTCTCTTCGGTGTGGACACCGGGCGGGGGACCCGGATGAGCGGCGGTGGAGCTGGTTGCCGCCCTGTCCCATTCGTGATCGGACCGTGACAACGGACTCCGGGACAGTAACGGGGAGGTACGGCGCTGGGCAACAGTCACGAGCAGTGTCTGCCGAGTGGGCTGATGGTGAAAAGTTTCTGTCCAGGTGTTATTACACAAAGTTAACTCGAGTTCACCCGCTTAATGTGAACTGCGTCTCGTTTCAATCGGCCATCCGGGTGGCAAGCAACCACTGACACGCCTCGCGCGTCGTTGATGGGTTTGATCATGCCCGAATCCGTGAGTCCCGCTTCTGCCACGAGGCTTCACCGTGCCTGGCCCTACTCCCATCAGGTCACCCACCGCCACAGATTTTGCGGTCACCGACCGTCACCGCGCCCGAGGCGTCTGCTCGGTACGCCACAGCCACGTCACGGTCGCGAGTGACCTCGTGTGCTCGACGGGTCAGGTCCCGGGAGACGAAGGATCGTTTAGCGCGAGACAGCAACCAGTCCTCGGCCGTTGGTCAGGGAGGACGGAGTGTCGTCCGCGTCTGAGGGGCTCGGTTGAGGACGGCTTGCTAGCGTTGGCTTCGATGACTTCGCGGATTGGGCCGTCAGGTGTTGGTCGAGTGGGTGGTGTGCCTGACGACCGGGTTTCGGTGTCGCAGGTGCCGGGGCGGTTGTGGGCGGCTCTTGGGTTGGCCACGGCGGGGGGTGTTCTCCTCGCGGTCGGGCCGGTAGCCGGGGTCGTCGCTCATTCGCCCGCCCCCGGGTTCTCCGCCCAGGTGCTTCTCGTCCTGCTTGCCGCGGTAGTGCCACTGACCGCCGTCGGGTTCATCGTGACCGGCCGTGCGGTTGTCGCGGGCGGGGTGCTGGTCGGGGCGGCGTTGTCGGCGCCCGGTCGTGCTCTGCTCGACCTGCAGTTCGCCGCCGACGGGTTGCTCGCCTCGCGGCCGGAGATCATGGTTCCGACGAGTCTCGCGCCGCTGCGAGCGGGCCTCGGGCTGTGGCTTCTTCTCGGCGGGCACATGCTCGTCGCGCTGGCCGGGCTGCTCGCGGCCGGGCGAGCCGGGGCCGTGCCGGGAGACGCCTACGCAGCCGAGTTCGACGACCGTTCCGCCGACAGGTCGGCCCGCGCGCAGCGCGTGTCGCTGCTGCTCGCCCTCATCGCGGGGACCGTGGCCGCGGTCGGCCTTGTGTTGTCCCCGTTCACATCCGACAACGCGTTCCAACTCGCGGACGATGTCTTCGCCAGCCCGCCGCTCGCGCGGTACGGCGT
>JALZNB010000536.1 GCA_030857905.1 Actinomycetota bacterium | reverse complement strand
CCGCACGCCGCCACCGCAAGAAGCCAACGTGGTCCCAGGCCGGGTTGAACTGCAACTCGGTTACGACCTCGACGGCCCGCCGACCGTGTTGCGGCTCCTGTTCGACTGGCGCTTCGACCTGGTCTTCGGCACGGCCGCGATTGTGCTGGCCGTGCTCTATCTGCGTGGCTTGTTCCGGCTTCGCGCGCGAGGAATCGCCTGGCCGATCGGCCGCACTATCGCGTGGCTGTCAGGCTGCTTCGTGCTGCTGTTCGCGACGTCATCCGGCTTCGGCCGATACGCGCCAGCGATGTTCAGCGTGCACATGGAAACGCACATGATGCTGTCCATGCTCGCGCCAGTCCTACTCGTACTCGGCGCCCCGGTGACGTTGGCGTTGAGAGCGATAGCGCCAGCGGGCCCGGATGGTCCGCCAGGAGCGCGTGAGTGGCTCTTGGCATTCGTGCACTCGCCAATCACGCGCCTGCTGACGAACCCGGTCGTCGCTTTGGTGCTGTTCGTCGGCTCGTTCTACGCGCTCTATCTGTCGGGCCTTTTCGACTCCGCGCTTAACGAGCACTGGGCGCATCTGCTGATGAAAGCCCATTTCCTGCTGGTGGGTTACATCTTCTACTGGCCGGTCATCGGGGTCGACCCGGCGCCGCGCAAGCTGCCGCACCTGGGCAGGCTGGGCCTGGTGTTCGCATCGATGCCGTTCCACGCGTTCTTCGGCGTGATCTTGATGAGCATGCAGACGGTCGTCGGCGAGCTGTTCTATCGCAGCCTCGCGCTGCCGTGGAACAGTGATCTACTGGCTGACCAGCGCCTCGGTGGCGGAATCGCCTGGGCGTCCGGTGAGATCCCGTTGCTGGTCGTGCTGATCGCCCTGTTGGTGCAGTGGGCGCGCGCGGATGACCGCGAGGCCAAGCGTTCCGACCGGCGAGTGGATGACGGCGACGCCGACGACCTCGATGCCTACAACGCAATGCTCAAAGGGATGGCGGACAAGGAGCGTTAGGGCTTGGCCGTCGAGTCATAACCGGGCCTGACTCGCCCTAACACGAACCCCCGATATTTCTGGGGAAACAGCGCGCGTTTATCCACAAGGCGCGGAATCATCCACAGATTTCAGACGCCCCTGGAAACCGCTTGCCCGCCACGGGAATGTGGTCATGTGCGGCACATCCGGTGCCGCGGATGACCGGGGGTGCAGCGGTGTTCGAGACGATGGTGACAGTCGTGGGGATCGTGGCGGGGGAGATCACGCAGCGGAGGTCCGAAGAGGACACGACCATCGCCCAGTTCCGATTGTTGGCCAAGGAACGCAAGTACGTTCGCGAGTCCGACGCGTGGGTCGACGGCGATCGGATGTTCTTGTCGATCCGATGTTGGCGCAAGCTCGGCGAGAACGTCGCCGCGTTGCTCAAGCGCGGCGATCGGGTCATCGTCACCGGCAGGCTGTATCACCGCGAGTACGAGACGCAGGGTTATCAACGGTTGAGCGTGGAAGTCGACGCGCGGTCGGTCGGGCCTGATCTTTCGGCCTGGCCTGTCACGGTCGACCGCGAGCGAGCAGTGGCTGACGTGGCGGTGGCGGCGTGAACGAGTTTCCCGGGCCCGTCGGCAGGGCACCCTCGGCTCGTCCAACCGATCGACGAACCATGGGAGGCGTGCGGTGCCCAACCCCAGCATCAAGGACGAGGAGCTTTACCGGAAGCTTCGTGACCAGGGGGATTCCCAGGAGAAGTCGGCGAGGATCGCCAACGCGGCCGCGAGCAAGGGACGTTCCCAGGTCGCCTCGAAGGGCGGCGAGTCCGGTTCTTACGACGACTGGACGGTTGAGGATCTGCGCAAGCGCGCCGCCGAACTCGACATCGATGGGCGGTCCACGATGGCGAAAGACGACCTCATCAAGGCGTTGCGGAACCACTGACCCGGATCGCGCTGTCACCTCGTCGTGGCGAAGCGACGACACGATCGGGCGTAGATCGGTGCGGCTTCTCCGGCGGTGGCGTGCTCGCCTCGCGGTCTCCGCGCTGGTGGAGCGGCTCCATCGGGTTGTGCGCGCAACTCGAACGGCGGTACCGGAACGGGGTACCAGCGGTGCGGTCGCGCGATCCACCCGACCGCGCTCAGCCTCCCAAGCCGACCGCTCTACGATCGCGGACATGGCCGAGTTCATCTACACCATGAAAAAGGTGCGTAAGGCGCACGGTGACAAGGTCATCCTCGATGACGTCACCATCCAGTTCCTGCCCGGCGCGAAGATCGGCGTCGTCGGTCCCAACGGCGCGGGCAAGTCCAGCGTGCTCAAGATCATGGCAGGCCTCGACCAGCCCAACAACGGTGAGGCGTTCCTCTCTCCCGGCTACTCGGTCGGCATCCTGCAGCAGGAGCCGCCGCTGACCGAGGACAAGACGGTCCTGGGCAACGTGCAGGAGGCCGTCGGCGAGATCAAGGGCAAGCTCGACCGGTTCAACGAGATCGCCGAGTTGATGGCGACCGACTACTCCGAAGAGCTGATGGACGAGATGGGCAAGCTCCAGGAGGAGTTGGACCACGCCGACGCGTGGGACCTCGACTCCCAGTTGGAGCAGGCCATGGACGCGCTGCGCTGCCCGCCGCCGGACGCCGACGTCACGCTGCTCTCCGGTGGCGAGCGACGCCGCGTGGCGTTGTGCAAGCTGCTGCTGTCCAAGCCCGATCTCCTGCTGCTCGACGAGCCGACCAACCATCTCGACGCCGAGAGTGTCCTGTGGCTTGAGCAGCACCTCGCGCAGTACGCGGGCGCCGTCCTCGCCGTCACACACGACCGGTACTTCCTCGACAACCTCGCCGAGTGGATCCTGGAGATCGACCGCGGTCGCACCTATCCCTACGAGGGCAACTACTCCACCTACCTGGAGAAGAAGGCCGAGCGGCTCGCGGTACAGGGTAAGAAGGACCAGAAGCTGCAAAAGCGGCTCAAGGACGAACTGGCCTGGGTGCGCTCCAACGCCAAGGCCCGACAGACCAAGTCCCGCTCGCGGTTGGACCGCTACGAGGAGATGGCCGCCGAGGCGGAGAAGACGCGCAAGCTCGACTTCGAGGAGATCCAGATCCCGCCCGGCCCCCGCCTGGGCAGCGTGGTGGTGGACGTCAACGAGCTCCGCAAGGGTTTCGACGAGCGGGTGCTGATCGACGGGTTGTCCTTCGATCTGCCGCGCAACGGCATCATCGGCGTGATCGGCCCGAACGGTGTCGGCAAGACCACGCTGTTCAAGACCATCGTCGGCCTGGAGAAGGCGGACAGCGGCGAGGTCAAGATCGGCGAGACGGTCCTGTTGTCCTACGTCGACCAGAACCGGTCGAACATCGACCCCAAGAAGACGGTGTTCGAGACCGTCTCCGGCGGCCTCGACTACATCCAGGTCGGTCAGGTCGAGATGCCGTCGCGGGCTTACGTCAGCGCGTTCGGTTTCAAGGGCCCGGACCAACAGAAGCCCGCAGGGGTGCTGTCCGGTGGTGAGCGCAACCGACTCAACCTCGCGTTGACCCTCAAGCTCGGTGGCAACCTGATCCTGCTCGACGAGCCGACGAACGACCTCGACGTGGAGACCCTGGGGTCGCTGGAGAACGCGTTGGAGCAGTTCCCAGGCTGCGCCGTGGTGATTTCGCACGATAGGTGGTTCCTCGACCGGGTCTGCACCCACATCCTCGCCTGGGAGGGCACCGCCCAGGAACCGGCCAGTTGGTTCTGGTTCGAGGGCAACTTCGAGGGCTACGAGAAGAACAAGATCGAGCGGATGGGCGCCGAGGCCGCCCGTCCGCATCGGGTGACCTATCGCAAGCTGACCCGGGATTAGTGCGGTGGCCTGTGGATCACGATTGCGATAGTCCGGCAGGAGCCGCCAGATGAGTGAGTCTTGTTGGTCGCCGGGTATCGGCTGGTCTACGGCGTCGCTGTGCAGGTTCGAGGACTGCGGCTCTTGCGTGGCTGTCCTCGCCCTTTCTGCGGCGACGTCGTGGGCCTGTCGTTGTCAGGCGACCAACCTGACTAACGCCTCTAGGCCCTGTCTGTCGGATCTCGCACACGATGGCGGAGTCGAAGCGGGTTTTGACGGAGACGCCCGAACACGACTCGGTGTGGCGGTCGGCCGGGTTGGTCGATACCGCCGGGTACCGCCTCGATCACGACTCGCACGCGTCCGACATCGGAAACACGTCCTGGAGCGGATCGATCGCTCCCATACGATTCCGATGTGCGGCCGCACCAGCGGCACTCGGCCGTGACACACACGGCACATCCTGGACGGGAGAGCGGCGACGTGGCTGCCTGGACCGAGTTACCCGGGACGCCCGGCCAGTCGAATGACGCGGGACTGGTCGAGGTGGCCGACCGGTTTCGGCTCAGCGCGCCGGAACTGGCCGTCCAGTTCGCGCTTCGGGCGATCGACGGCGCCACCGAGGCCACCCGAGGCGGCGCGCAGGCGATCCTCGGGGTGTCCCTGGTGCACCTCGGCAGGCACGCCGAGGCGGTCGAGCCCGCTCTCGCGGCACTGCGCGCGGCCACCGGCAGCGGGCTCGTCGATCAGGCGGCCACCCTCCGGGTCGCGCTGGCGGCGTGTGCGCGGGTCCTCGGCGAGCCGCTGGCGGGGTGCGAGCTGCTTCGGCCGGTGTTGCAGACCCGAGGGGCCAAGCCTGCTAGCCGCGCGTTGGCACTGGGGCAGTTCGTGGCGTGCGCGGCGCACATCGGCGGCCGTGATGATCTTGAGGACGCTCTCACCGAGGCCGATCGGCTGCTCGCGGCCGATGAGGACCTCAGCCCGGACGCGCGCAAGCTGGAGCGGGCGCTGCTCTGCGTCCGTGCGGCGTCCTACCACCGCCGACACGGCGACACCGAGGCCGCGGCCGAGTCCGCGCGGGACGGCCGCACGCTGCTCAAACGGCTCGCCGACCCTGGACTCGAAGGTGGACGGGTGCAGACCCGTCTCACCTTGGAATTGGTCTGCGCGCTGCTCGACGAAGGCCACCTCGACGACGCGGTCCAGACAGCGGCGCCCGCGCTGCTGGAACCGGTCCGCGCCACGTCCGCCCCGGCGCTGGGCAGGCTGCGGCTCGCCCTCGCCAGCCGCGTGCACCTGCCCGCCGGGCAGACCGAGGTCGGGCGGGCCTTGCTCATCGACGCGGTTCGCGCCGCGGCGCGACACCAACTCGACTCGCTGCTCGCCGACGCGTGGACGTTCCTGGCACACGCCGAGGAAGAGGCGTCCCGGCCATCGGAGGCCCTGCACGCCCTGCGCTCGGCGCGGGCCGCCGAATACCGCCACCTGCGGGCCGCCGCCCAAGCCAGAGCCGAACTGACCGCCGACCTCGGCGCCACATCGGCAGACCGGGCGATCGCACTGCTCCGCAGCACCGTCCACCCCACCGCCAAGGCGACTCGCCCATCACCCCGGCCGATAGACATCGACGCGCCCGCGCCCGCGCCCGCGCCTGCTCCCGCGGATCGCGTCGCCGAGACGCCGACGCCGAATTACCTGGCCGAACGCCCACTCGCCGGGGACGCGAGCGCTCATGACGAGCAGCCGTCCCGGTCCGCTCGCCGAACTCGTCAAGCCGACGTAGTAGCGGGTACGCGTTCGCCACGGGCCGATCCCGAGCGAGTATCGGGATCGCACGGCCGTGCGGTAGCGCCGCCACCCATCACCGCCCGGCACAGTGAGGCCCCAACGTCGTCATCCGACTTGTTGAGCGCTTGGGGTCGTCGCGGTATGCCATCGCGTGTCCCGGCTTCATCGCGCGCCGCAGCTCCACCTCGTGCCGCGGCGGAGCCGGAACAGGGTGCCGAGGCAGACAGACCCGAGCAGCCGAGTACCGAGCCGCAAGACTCGTTCGCGGTGACGTTGGTCCGATTGAGCCCGGTCGGAGTTGTGGACGCGGTGGACCCGGGCGAGCCCCCGGTCCCGGTGGGCGACGATGAGGTCGTCGCCGCCTTCGCCACGCACGCTCGTCAACTCGCACCGCCCACCGCGGAACTGCTGCGCTCCGATCGGGGCGAATTCGCAGTCCTGCTTCCGGGTGCCACCCAATCCGACGCCGAGCGGCTGGCCAACGCCATCCGGGACACTGCCCACACCGTCGCCCGCCGCACCGACGACCAGGGGCGCGAGGTCGAGATCCGCACCGGCGCGGCGGCGGCGTCAGCGGAGGCAGGTCTTCCACTCGGTGGCGTCGACGCTCTCCTGCAACAGGCTCGCGAGTCGATCCTGGCCAACCGGTCCACGTCGACGTCGAGTCCTGGCCCAACGGCCACGCCCCCTCCCACCGCGTCCCCGGCCCCCGGCGTGGACGCGGCATTCGAGCATCGATTCGCCGCCCAGCCCGCTGTCGACCCGCCCACGGCCGCCGGGCACCGATTCGCTGATTCGCCGTTGACATCGAAGCCGTTCCCCGGCGGCAGACCATCAGTGTCTACACAGGACTCAACTCCCACCGGTCGTCGTGCTGCTCGACGGGCCAAGCCGGAGGCCGCCGTGCCTTCCGCTGGCCGACGGGCGAAGCCGGACGTTGTGGCTGATCCCGGTCTCTCGGCTGGGCAGACGAGTGCGGGGCGCCTCGCGTTCAGCCTGGAAAACGCGATCCGGGAAAACGCCGCTTCGGGAAACACAGCTTCGGGAAATGCGACTCTGGACAATGCGACGACCTCCCGCCGTTCAGCCGTGGACCAGTCGACAGGTGGCGGCAAGCGGGTGAAGCCGGAGACGCAGGAGCAGGCCCAGGCCACGCAGGTGTCCACTGAGGCGTCTCGCGGAAAGCGAGCCAAGCCCGAGCCTCCGATCCAGACCATCTCCCCGGATCAGGCTGCCGCGTTGCTCAACGCCAGGCGAGTCGACTTGAAGCCCCCGGAGCAGGCCGCGCCGCCACCCGCGGGAGGTGGCAGGCGTGCGCGGCCGGACACGGGACCTTCCGACAGCCCGGTATCCGAGCAGCCGGAGCCATCTGCCGGTCGACGGGCGAAACCTGACCCGAAGTCCCAGGACGCTGTCGCGCCGGACTCGTTGTCGCCGGGAACCATGCGAGTGCGGGCTGATCTGGAATCGTTGGCCCGCAGCACTTCCCTGTCGGCAGGACGATCATCGCCGATGGGTAAACGGTCCAAGCCGGACCCGGCGACGAGCCTGGCCACCCCGTCCTCCTCTGATGGCGTGGCGGTCGGGCGGGACGCGCAGGATGGCAAGCGGTCCAAGCCGGATTCGGGAGTGAGCCCGGTGCTGTCGTCGTTTGATGGCGTGGCGGTGGGGCGGGACGTACAGGATGGCAAGCGGTCCAAGCCGGAACCGGCGACGAGCCTGGCACCTTCGTCGTCTGATGGCGTGGTAGCCGCGCAGGACGGCAAGCGATCGAAGCCCGACTCGGGAGTGAGCCCGGTGCCTTCGTCGTCTGATGGCGGGGCGGTTGCGCAGGACGGCAAGCGGTCCAAGTCGGAATCCGAGTCCGCTGTTTCCCGGGCGGCGGGCGGCAGGCGTGCTCGGCCGATCGCCGCCGAAGGCGCGGGTCAAGCATCCTCCGGTGGCAGACGTGCGCAGGCTGAACCGCCTGCCCGCGTCGCGGGAAGTGCGTTGGGTGGTTTGTCTTCCGGGGCGGGCAAGCGGGCCAAGGTCGACTCGGGGCCAAGCGCGCAAGGGCAGGTCGGCGACAGTTCCGGAGTGCGCTCGGCTCCTGGTGGGAAGCGGGCGAAGCCCGACGACACATCGCCGAGAGCCGAGAGTCCGCTCGCCAGTCGACCTGAGTCGGGCGGCAAACGAGCGAAGGGCGACAGTCAACGGGTCGCCGAGATACCCGTTGGAGCAGCCGAGTCGGTGTTGAGCCGTTTCGGCATCGGCACCCGCGCAGGCGGCAGACGCCGTGCGCCCGATGGCGCCGATCCCGACCCTGTCCGGAATCCGAACACCTCAGCCGCGGTGAGTTCGTCGTCGACGCCAAATCTGCCCCAACCTGACGAGATTCCCGAACTGCCGCCCGCCCCGGATGTCCCCACGCCCGGCGATCCGGACGCGGTTCCACCACTGGACCCGGCGCACCCCGGCACTCCTGAGCCCGACACCATCCCGCCGTTGCCGCCGTCACCGGATTCGGTGCCGCCGGTCGGCCCCGATTCCGTGCCCGGCACCCCGTCCGCGACGGGCTCACGCCTGGATTCGCAGGCGTTCACCGCGGCCGCCCTCGACCGGCTCGGCTCGTTCGATACCGCGTCACCGCAACCTGTGCGTGTCGCCCAGCCCGCGTCTGACTTCGGGCTTTCCGCCGCTGTGACGGGTTCGGTTGACTCGGTGGTGACCACTGAGTCGCCCGCACCGGTGTCACCCGAGCCGGGCAGGTCGTTCGACAAGGTTGGCGTGTTCCGGTTCCCGCCCGAAGGCGGGCTGGGGACGATCCGCCCGGACTCCGAGAAGGCCGAGCCGCCGTCGGAGCGAAGTCAACCAGCGCCTCCCGAAGAGCCGTCGCAGCCCTCGGCCGCGGAACTGCTATCCCAACTGGTCGACCTCGCCACTGGGGCTCAGCGCAAACTAGCCTCTCCGGGAGAGTCTCCGTCGGACGAAGCACAGGACATCAGCGCGCTGTGGAAGCCGCGAGCAGTCCGAAATCGAGATACCCCAGCCAATTCGGACAGTGTCGCGGCTCCGAGCGCACCGCTTCCGGCGGGCGACCGACTCAATCCCGTGCCGGTAGATCCGCCTGCCGCAGAGCCGACCAGTTCCCGTGAGCAGGGACAACGTCCTGGTCCGCGCAGGCTTGAGGGGGAGGGAAAGCCGGAGCCGTCGACCCGGCGGGCCCCAGGGGTGCCCGCCGACACGAAGCCGCTCGCCGAGGCAACGCCGAGCGGCCAAGCGGGTGAGCAGGCACGTCCGTCTGACAAGAAGAAGCCGGGTGAGGACACGCGTTCCGCGCGCGTGTCGACCGCCGCGGCGGCATGGCAGCGGAGGTCTGGGCGGTCCGGCACCGACTCGGCGGAGACCTCCGGCAGGCGGTTGGCCGCGGTCACCAACCCCGATGAGCAGGCCGGGTCCGGTGGACTGCGTGGCCGCAGGCGCGACCGGACCGCGTCGAGCGGTCTCGCCGACCTGCTGGCCGAGGCGCTGGTCGCCTATCAGGAGACGCAGCCGCAATCGCAGACCGCCGAGCTTGAGGAGGAAGCCGCCGCATCGATCGACCAGGAGTCGTCCTTCGACGGCGACGTCCGCACCGCCGAGACCTGGGCGGCCGACGCGCGTGCCGCCGATGGCAGGGCGGCCGAGCCGGAAGGGCGCCGCCAACCCGGTCGAACGCTCAATCCCGGCCCGATCGAGGGCCGCCATCGCTCGTCCGAGTGGGCCCCCGCCGACGTCGACAGCGGCTGAACCCGGAGGCGCCTGCCGCGAAACGCCCCTCACCACGGCCGCGTACGCCGAGAAATTCGGTATAGTGCCCGGTCAACCGGTACCGAGGGGCCGGCTCCTTGACCGCTGGGGTGTCACCTGTCGGGTGACTGAAGTCCACAGTGAACACCGACCTGTCAGGTGTGCCACCGCCCGTCCCCCGACGGGGATAATGTGTGCCACGTATGTGGCACACCGGCGTGCCACCTAGTGTGGAGCCGCTTGATGATCTCGACTGGAATTTCGTCCCGTACCGACCGAGCCGTCAGTGCCGATGGCTTGGGGTCCGATGGGCGCCCGGTCAGCCCCAGCCCTGAACAGATCCGAGACGACCTCGTCGAGCGGGCCGCCGAACAGGCGCCCGACATCGCCGATCTCATTCGCCTCTACTACCGGTACATCCCGCCGGAGGAGGTTCTCGACGACGACCCCGTCGACCTGGTGGGTGCTGTGCGTTCGCACATCCAGCTGGCCCAGAACCGGGTGAAGGGTCGACCTTCGGTGCGGATGCTCAATCCGAACGTCGCCGCCGACGGCTGGAGCACTCCGGGATCGGTGGTCCAGTTGGTCACCGACGACATGGCCTATCTGGTGGAATCGGTGTCCGCCGAGCTTGTGCGCAGTGGTGTGCAGGTGCAGCGGGTGGTCCACCCCATCGTCGTGGTGCGCCGCGATGTGGCGGGCGGGCTCAAGGAGTTGCTGCCGACCGCCGACCCGGCCAACCCGCCGGGCGACACGTTCGCCGAATCGTGGATGTACATCGAGGTCGATCTGATCACCGACGCCGATCGGGCGCGGGAGATCGAGACCGGGTTGCTCTCGGTGCTCAACGACGTCCGGGAGGTGGTCGAGGACGCCGAGCGGATGGCGGGCATGGCGGTGGCGCTGGCCGACCAGCTTGAAGCGGACCCGCCGCCGTTGGACGCCGAGCAGATCGGTGATGGCGCCGAGTTGCTGCGGTGGCTGGCCGATGGCCACTTCACCCTCCTCGGCTACCGCAACTACGAGTTGGTGAGCACCGACGGCGAACCGGCTCTGCGCGCCGTGCTCGCCAGTGGGCTGGGCGTGTTGCGCCAGGACAGCCTGGCCGCCCGCAGCCTCACCGCGGGCCCGGACGCGGGTGCGCACGCGCTCGCCCCGAGCCTGCTCGTGCTCACCGAGGCGAGCGCGCCGTCGACGGTTCACCGCTCGACCTATCCGTACTACGTGGGTGTCAAGACCTTCGATGACGAGGGCAAGGTCAACGGTGAGCACCGGTTCCTGGGTGTGTTCACCACGACCGCGCTGCACGAGGACGTTCTCGACATCCCGGTCGTCGCGCGCCGGGTGCGCGAGGTTATCCAGCGCGCGGGTTTCCCGATGGAGTCCTACTCCGGGCAGCGGATTCTCGAAGTGATCCAGAACTGGCCGCGCGCGGAGCTGTTCTCGACCACCACCGACGCGCTCTACGCCACCGCGACCGGTGTGATCGCGTTGGCCGACCGGCGCAGGCTGCGCCTGTTCCTGCGCCAGGACCCGTATGGCCGGTTCTTCTCCTGCCTGGTGTTCATTCCGCGCGACCGCTACACCACCACTTCCCGGATCGCGATGCAGGAGGTGCTGCTGGAGGAGTTGGGCGGCACGAACCTGGAGTACAGCGCGCGTGTGGGGGAGACGCCGTTGGCGCAGGTGTACTTCATCGTCCACACCGATCCGGGCAGGCAGGCCGAGCCGGACGTCGCCCACATCCAGGAACGGTTGATCGCCGCTGTCCGCAGCTGGGACGACCGGATGGTCGAGGCGTTGCTCGGTGAGCAGGGTGAGGCGGGCATCGGTGCCGAGTCCGCCACCGAACTGGGACAGCGGTTCGCCGGGGTGTTCCCCGAGGCGTACAAGGAGGATTTCTCCGCCGTCGAGGCGTTGGCCGACCTGCGCAGACTGCAGAGTCTCAAGGTCGATGGCGATCTCGGTATGTCGTTCTACGTCCCGCACGACGCCGAGGCGGGGGAGCGCCGCTTCAAGCTGTATCTCTCCGGCAAGGGTGTGACGCTGTCGCAGGTGCTGCCGGTGTTGCAGCAGATGGGTGTCGAGGTCGTCGACGAGCGGCCCTACGAGTTGGACCGCGAGGACGGCACCCGCTGGTGGATCTACGATTTCGGCCTGCGGATCGAGCCGTCGGTGCTGGAGACGAGGAGCGCGGACGAACTCGACCAGCTCAAGGTCGACTTCCAGGAGGCGTTCGCCGCGACGTGGCGGGCGGACGCGGAGTCCGACCGGTTCAACGCGCTCGTGTTGCGTGGCGGGTTGAACTGGCGGCAGGCGACGATCCTGCGTACCTACTCGCGTTACCTGCGGCAGGCTGGCACGCCGTACAGCCAGGAGTACATCGAGGACGCTGTCCTGCGTCACACCCATGTGTCGACGGCGTTGGTCCATCTTTTCGAGACCTGCTTCGACCCATCGCTGTCCGAGCCGACGCGGCTTGGACAGGCGAAGACGCAGATCGCCGAGATCACTGAACTCATCGATGGCGTCACCAGTCTCGACGAGGACCGCATCCTGCGCAGCCTGCTGACCGTGATCAGGGCGACGCTGCGCACGAACTACTTCGTGCGTGACGAGAACGGCGAGCCGCGTTCGTACCTGGCGATCAAGCTGGAGCCGCGCGCGGTGCCGGACCTGCCCGAGCCGCGGCCTCGATTCGAGATCTTCGTGTGTTCGCCGCGCGTCGAGGGCGTGCACCTGAGGTTCGGTTCGGTGGCTCGGGGCGGTCTGCGCTGGTCCGATCGCCGCGAGGACTTCCGCACCGAGGTGCTCGGTCTGGTCAAGGCGCAGGCGGTGAAGAACGCCGTGATCGTGCCTGTGGGGGCGAAGGGCGGGTTCGTGGTGAAGCGCCCGTCGGCGCCGACCGGTGATCCGAGCCTGGACCGCGAGGCGTTCATGGCCGAGGGGATCGCCTGCTACAAGATGTTCATTTCCGGCCTGCTCGACCTCACCGACAACCTCGACAAGGGCGTGGTCGTCCCGGCTCCGGGGGTGGTCCGCTACGACGCCGACGACACCTATCTCGTGGTCGCGGCGGACAAGGGCACGGCCACCTTCTCCGACATCGCCAACGCCGTCGCTGGCGAGTACGGCTTCTGGCTCGGCGACGCGTTCGCCAGTGGCGGCTCGGTCGGATACGACCACAAGGCCATGGGCATCACGGCCAAGGGCGCGTGGGAGAGCGTGCGCAGGCACTTCCGCGAACTCGGTGTCGATGTCCAGACCGAGCCGTTCACCGTGGTCGGTGTCGGCGACATGTCCGGTGACGTCTTCGGCAACGGGATGCTGCTCTCCGAGCACATCCGCCTGGTCGCCGCGTTCGACCACCGGCATATCTTCCTCGACCCAGACCCGGTCGCGGCCACCGGTTTCGCCGAGCGCGAGCGCCTGTTCGCGCTGCCGCGCTCCTCGTGGCACGACTATGACCGCGCCCTGATCAGCGAGGGCGGCGGCATCTTCCCCCGGACGCTCAAGTCGATCCCGATCAGCGCGCAGGTGGCCCGGTCGCTGAGCCTGCCCGACGGTGTGGAGAAGCTGTCGCCGCAGGAGCTGATGAAGGCGATTCTGCTCGCCGAGGTCGACCTGTTGTGGAATGGCGGCATCGGCACGTACGTCAAGGCCAGCACGGAGACCCACGTCGATGTCGGCGACAAGGCCAACGACGCGCTGCGGGTCGACGGGTCGGCGTTGCGGGTCAAGGTGGTCGGCGAGGGTGGCAACCTGGGGTTGACCCAACGCGGTCGCATCGAGTTCGCCAGGGCGGGCGGCAAGATCAACACCGACGCCTTGGACAACTCGGCCGGGGTGGACTGCTCCGACCACGAGGTCAACATCAAGATTCTGCTCGATCACCTCATCCGTGAGGGCGAGTTGGACGTCGACGAGCGCAACGCGTTGCTTGTCTCGATGACCGACGAGGTCGGCGACCTGGTGTTGGGCGACAACTACCGGCAGAACGCGGTGCTCGGTGTGAGCCGCGCGCACGCCGCGCCGATGTTGTCGGTGCACGCTCGTCTGGTCGACGCGCTAGAGCAGCACAGTGGCCTCGACCGTGGTCTGGAGGCGTTGCCGACCAGGGAGCGCTTCAAGGCGATGGACAAGGCGGCCGACGGGCTCTCCTCGCCTGAGCTGGCGACGCTGATGGCGCACGTGAAGCTCTCCCTCAAGGAGGAGGTGCTGGCCAGCGAGCTGCCCGATCAGGACGTGTTCGCCCGCAGGCTGCCCGAGTACTTCCCGACCCAGTTGCGCGAGCGGTTCGGCACGGCGATCGCCGCGCACCCGCTGCATCGTCAGATCGCGACGACGTTGCTGGTCAACGAGGTCGTCGACGGTGCGGGCATCTCGTATGCCTTCCGGTTGGCCGAGGAGATCAGCTCCAACGCGACCGACGCGGTGCGGGCGTTCGCGGTGGTCACCCGGGTCTATGACCTGCCCGCCATCTGGGCGGACATCGACGCGTTGGACAACGTGGTGCCCACGGCGATCGCGGACGAGATGGTGCTGGAGACCCGGCGGCTGCTCGACCGGGCGTCGCGGTGGCTGCTGTCCAACCGGCCGCAACCGCTGGCCGTCGGCGCCGAGATAAGCCGCTTCCACGAGATCGTGCGCGATCTCGCCCCGACGGTCGGCGATCTGCTGCATGGCCGGGCGCGGGAGGAGGCGGCGGTCGACGCCGAGCGGATGATCGAGGCGGGGGTGCCCGCCGAGTTGGCCAAGCGGGTCTCGGCACTGCTCGACTCGTTCGGTCTGCTCGACATCACCGAGGTCGCCGAACTCGCCGAGCACGACGCGGGCCTCGACAGTGAGCGCAGCCCTCAGGAGACCGCCGAGCTGTACTACGCGCTGTCCGAGCATTTGGACATCGACCTGCTGCTCACCTCGATCAGTGGCCTCGAACGCGGCAATCGCTGGCACGCGCTGGCGCGTCTCGCGCTGCGGGACGACCTCTACGGGTCGCTGCGCGCCATCACGCTCGACGTGTTGCGGCAGAGTGACCCCGGAGACCCGGCCGAGACGAAGATCGCGGCCTGGGAGGACACCAACGCGTCCAGGTTGAGCCGCGCGCGGGCGTCGCTGCACGAGATCCACAAGTCCGGCAGGCTCGACCTGGCCACGTTGTCGGTGGCCGCGCGACAGGTGCGCAGCATGGTTCTCTGACCCGAGAGACCAAGGCCGGACACGCGATCAGATGCGGGTGCC
>JALZNB010000529.1 GCA_030857905.1 Actinomycetota bacterium | reverse complement strand
CTGCCGGCGTAGAGCATGTTGCGCAGCACCTCGGTGGTCATCACCACGATCGGCGCGTTCCCGTTGACCGAGGTGTCACCGGTCAGCAAACCCACCGATTTCGCCCCATACCGAGCGGTCAGATCGGCGAACTTCTGATTCGACAACGCCTTGATCGGCGTGGTGTAGAAGCACTTTCGACCCTCGGACAAGGCGAGGTGCACGGCGAACTCACCGACAACCGTCTTGCCCGCGCCCGTGGGCGCGCACACCAGAACCCCATGCCCATCCTCCAACGCCGCGCACGAGCGCCACTGGAACGGATCGAGGTCGAAGGACAGCTCGGCGGCGAAATCCGCCAGCTTCGGGTTACTCGCTCGCACCCGGGAAGCGGCGTACGCCTCTGCCGGAGAGCGGAATGAACTGGCGGACACAACGCAAGGCTGTCACACCACACCGACATCCCGCGCGGCTATAGCCCGCCCGAACCGTGCCCGACAACCGTCAACGCCCCCGCGACACACTCCAGATCCACCGGCAACGACCCCATCCGCTCACCATCGGCGTAGGCCACCCAGCCATTCGACTCGCCCAGACGAACCCGACGAGCCCGCAACGTCCGCACCGCGGGATGCGCCACATGTCGACCGGTCCGCACCGACGGCAACATCCGCACCAGGTCCAACCTCGACACCCGCCCCACCACGGTCACATCGAACAACCCGTCAGCGGGGTCCGCGCCAGGACACACCGGAATCCCACCGCCGTAGTAGGCCGTGTTCCCCACCGCCACCATCGTCGCGTCCAACTCGACCCGACCACCCTCGGTGTCCACCACCAACGGACGCGGCCGCAACGCCGCCATCTCCGCCACGATCGCCAGGTCATACCGACGCGGCCCGTGCGGCCACCGCATCCGGTTCACCCGCTCGCTCACCGCCGAATCGAACCCGGCACACAACACAGTGGCCACCCACTCACCGCCAGCTAACCGCCCCAGGTCGATCCGCCTGTGCTCACCAGACCGAACAGCCGCCACCACGGCATCCACAGCGGCCAACGACTCCATCGGCCCACCCAGCGCCCGAACCAGGTCATTCCCGGTACCCGCCGGAACCACCGCCAACGGCACATCGTGCTCGGCACAGAACTGCACACCCTGATGCGCCGAACCGTCACCACCCAACACCACCAGCAGGTCCAGCCCGGCATCACGCGCGCGCACCATCAACGCCCGCGACTCGGCCACCGAGCCCGCCTCAACCAACGCCAGATGATCCGCGACAGCCCGTAATCGGTCGGCGACCACATCCGACACCCGCCCCGCCGCACCGTGACCAGACGCCGGATGCACCGCCAACGCCACCCGCATACCCGCTCCCACCAGCCAAGACCAACCCGATACGGCGGGCTCAGGTCACGTCGTCGTAGCCCGAATCACCAGGAAGCCTGCTCGGCGCCACCGGTTCGGGACGATGATCCATCGGCGTCGCCTCGTCATCGCTCAGACCGGCGGCCAGATCCTCTTCGGCCTCCCGCTTGTCCTTGCGGCGATCACTGATCCGCGAGACCTGAATGGCGAGCTCCAACAACAACGTCATCGCCACCGCCAACACCACCATCGAGAGCGGATCAGTCCCCGGCGTGGCGATCGCGGCGAAGATGAACAACCCGAACACCATGCCCCGACGCCACTTCTTCAGATTGTCGTACCGAAGCACACCAACCTGATTCAGCATGATCACCAACAGCGGCAACTCGAAGCTGACCCCGAAGATCAACAGCATCACCAGCACGAACGAGATGTAGTCACTCGCGTTGAGCGCGGTGATGAACACCGGCCCACCGAAGGACACCAACACCTCAAGACCCTGCGGAATCACCACGAACGCCAACACCGCACCCGCGGCGAACAACAACGACGCGAAAATCACGAAGATGAACGCGAACTTGCGCTCCTTCGCGTACAGACCCGGGGTGATGAACGCCCACACCTGGTAGAGCCACACCGGCGAGGTCACCACCATGCCCGCCGCGATGCCCACCTTGAACTGCACCATGAACGCCTCGAACGGCTGCGTCTGGAACAACTGACACGTGCCATTGGGCGCGAACCGGACATTCGTCGGCAAAGCACAGTACGGCTGCAGAAGTATCTCGCCCAGCGGCGGAATCGGCCCCAGCCTGGAGAAGAACCAGATGAACCCGAAAACACCACCGGCGAGAATGATGAGGACAGCCAGACCGAGCCGCTTCCGCAGCTCGTACAGGTGATCCTTTAACGTCATAGTGCCGTCGGGATTATGCCTGCGCTTGCGGAGCTTCCGCTGCTCGCGGCGTTCAGCCCGGCGGTGCGGATCACGCGCCACCGTTGGGACCGGTCCTCTCAGCTGGCGTTCTTCTGCGCCTGGCTCTGCTGGTCCAATTTCCGCTGCAGGTCATCGACCTGCTTCTGCAACTCCTGCGGCGTCTGCTCCGGCTTCGCCGAAGGCAACTGCGGCGCGGGCGTCGCGGCCGGGGTAGCCGACGCCGCGGCGTCATCGCCCTCGTCGTCCTTGCGCATACCCTTCGTCTCCGCCTTCAGGATGCGCATCGACTGCCCGAGCGAACGCGCCATCGCAGGCATCTTGCGTGCCCCGAAAAGCAGCACGATCACCACCGCGATGATGAGGATTTCCCACGGTCCCAGATTCACGGCCGTCCTCCTGTCTCGCCTCGCCCTGTAGATGCTACGCGCCGCCGACGATCGGCGACCCCGATCCGCACAGCCGCGGACCGAGCACGCAACAACCCTGATTCGTCACCGAAGGCTACTTTGGCTGCCCCGAGAACCGCTCGGGTCCGGCTCACCCGTCGAAACAGGCCAACCAACAACACACCCAGCAGCGCCACGCCCACCAGGGCCAGCGCCCCACTCGACAGATACGGCACGCCGAAAGCCTACCCGGTCAACAGCGATCAACCGCCAATCCGCCCGTAGACGGACAGATTGCCGCCAGATGAAGATCACCCGACACCCGAGAGCACCAACCACCCACACGCCGGTAGGACCATCACACCGTCACGACATGCCCATCGATCCGCCGCACCGCCGCCCGCGCCTGCCCCCGAACCACCGCGGCCAACTCGGCGGGCTCCTCCACCCGCACCTCACCACCCAACCCCAACAACAACCGCACGATCCACGACGTGTCCGCGTAGCGCATCACCACCCGCACCCGGCCCCCGTCCAACTCCTCGACCTCGTCGACCGGGTAATACTCCGACACCCACCGCGCGTCCGGCTCCAACACCAACCGCGCCGACCGCTGATCCGGCGCGGCACGGAACAACCCGTCCGACACATCCGTGGGCTCCGCGTACGGCGGCGGCACCGACGGCTCGTCAAGCACATCGACGTCGTCGATCCGGTCCAACCGGAACAACCGCACCGCCTCCGCGCGCCGACACCACGCCTCCACATACCCGCGACCGTCAACGATCAACAACCGCATCGGATCGACCGTACGCTCGCTGACCTCATCCTTCGACGCCGTGTAGTACCGCATCCGAAACGCCCGACCGGCGAGCAACGCGGACTGCACGACCTCCCGCACCTTCGCGGTGGCCGCCACCTCACGCACCCCCAACCCCACCGCGACCCCCGCGGGCCGCGCCTGCCCCGCGGCCAACTCGATCTTCGCGACCGCGCGGCGGATTCCATCCGCGTCCGCCACCCCCGGCACGTCGATCAACGCCCGCAACGCCACCAACAACGCCGTCGCCTCAGCGCCGGTCAACCGCAGCGGCCTACTCATCCCCGCGTCAAACGTCACGGTGACGGTATCCTCGCCGAACGAGATGTCGATCAGGTCACCAGGGCCGTACCCGGGCAACCCGCACATCCACAGCAGCTCAAGATCCTTGCGCAACTGCTTCGGCGTCACCGCGAAATCCGCGGCCGCCTCCTCGATCCGAATCCCCGGCCGGGCCAACAAGTACGGCACCAACGCCAGCAACCGGGGCAAACGCTCCTGCGACGCCGTCACGACGCCCCCTCGGCGACCGCGACCAACCGCTCCCGCACCGACTTCGCCAACACGTCAGGCTCCAACACCACCGCGTCCGCCCCATACCCGGCGATCCACCCGGCTGCCGTGTCCGGATAGTTCAGCTCCAACTCGATCAGGTCACCCCGCACGCCATCGATCTCCAACTCCCCCACGACCTTCGCCCGCCGCCGCAACCCGGCACCACGCCCCTGGGCCACCCACAACCGCGCCGACGACATCTGCGGCGGCTCACCACCAGACCTCGCCACGAACCGCATCAGGTCGATGTTCTCCGGCCTGCGCACCTCCCCGGGCCTGCCCAGCTTGCGCACCGAACCCACCACTCGCGACAAGCGGAAACAGCGCGGCGCGTCCCGCTCCCGGTCATGCCCGACGACGTACCAACGCCCCCGCCACGAAACCACACCCCAGGGTTCCAACCTCCGCTCCCGCAACTCCGCGGGCGAGGGCCGCCGGTAGTCGAAGGCCACCGCCTGACCCGCCTGCACGGCGGCCAGCAACGGACCGAACGAGGGCTCCGAGGTACGCACCTTCGACTCGACCACAGCGGGCGCGGCCTGATCGACATCGACCCCGGCCGCACGCAACTTCAACAGCGCCCCGTGCGCGGCCCCGGTCAACTCCGGGGAGTCCCACAGCCGCACGGCCAACGCCACCGCGGCGGCCTCGTCCGGCTCGAGATCGATCTCGCCGAGCTCGTAGTCGCGGCGGGCGATGCGGTAGCCGTCAACCGTGTCGAACACGGAGTTTCGGCCCACTTCCAACGGAATGCCCAACTCGCGAAGCTCGGTCTTGTCGCGCTCGAAGGTGCGAAAGAAGGCTTCGTCGGAGGGCGCGTCCGCATAGCCGGGGACGATCCCCCGGATTCGGTCGGCGCTGAGGTACTGCCGAGTAGACAGCAGGCACAGCACCAGGTTCACAAGTCTTTCGGCGCGTGCGACGGACACCCGCGCACCTTAACGCGCCCGCTGCCAGCCCAGACAACCAACTCGCCGAACACACGTGCGAACGCCACCGATCGTGCCCCAGACGCATCCAACGCCCCATGTTTCCCATTGACCCCAGCCCACGAGTCCTCGCCACCAAGCCCCGGAGCGCAGCTTCGAATCCTCGCGCGACACCCAGGCCAGGTGCGGTCAGCCGGTATCCGCGTCTGCCAAAGCTGCCGCCTCGAAGTTGTCGAACAACCGCCACAAGACCGACGCCCAGCACCTCGACCCTGCCATCGCGTCACCCCCTGGCCGTCTAGGCGTTTTTGTTTTTTCTTGAGGGCCGCACGATCCGCTGTGATCGACCATCCATTACCTTGATAGTGCATAGCTGCTAGTATAATTACGCTCCGTAGAGGGGTCTGTGCGGAATTGAATTCTCTGAGTGATGCGCACTTAACGGTGTGTGACCGTCGCTATGAGGGCCACCATCACGGCGATCTCGGCGCGAATCAGCCGGTCAGGCGACGGATCGGGCGCTCGGCGGCAGAAGATCCGGCGAACCCGGTCACATGGCGACGGCTCGATGAATACGATTGCGGCCCGAAGATCGCCCGCATGCCGAAGCCGGGGAATCGAATGCGCGAAGTGACGTGGCCCGTTCGGGCACTCGGCTGGGTTCTGCTCGCGGCGGTCGGCGTGGTGGCGATCACGCTGTGGGCCAACACGCTCGGCAAGTCCGACACCGATACGGCGACCGTCCCCGATCTCCCGTCCTCCTCCGGCCCGAACATCCCCCTCAATCCGGCGATCCCCCCACCGATCACCGCCGACTACCAGGCCGCGCTCACGTCACTGGACACCACGGTGGCACCTGCCGTACTCGAAGTGCGGCTGGCCAAGACGATGGGCGAGGTCAACACAGCGCAGGCGAGACTGTCGACGGCACTGGAAGCCGAAGCGATCAAACTGACGTCCATCGTGGCGCCGACCACGGTCTCGGCCGCGCACGAGAGACTGCAGTTCGGGCTGTACAGCATCGCCGACGAGGTGCGCAAGCTCGACGCCAGCATCGGGTACAGCAACACCTGCGGGAACCGCGAGCCCCCGCTGACCTACGTGAAGAACCAGATCACCGCCACGCTGAACCCGAACAACATGCGCGACACGGTGAACATGTTCGCCGCCCAACAGTTCTCGGTCGGCGCGTTCATCGTGACCGATCGGCTCCCGGATGAGACCACGACGCGTCGCGCGAGCAACGGCCACATCGTGACCCGCGGTGCCGAGCGCGGTGCGGGCAAGCTGGAGATCGTCAACGAGTTGGACCAGGACGTCGCCGTCTCGATCACCCTGACGTCCCCGGCCAATCCGCAGATCATGATCTACGTGCGTGCGGGCCAACGGGCCAATCTCACCCGTATCGCGGGCGCCTATCAGGTGTTCTCCAAGCACGGCACCGACTGGGACGCGCGCGAGCGTGGGTTCACCAGAGGCTGCACGTACGAGAAGTTCGATCGGGCCTTCGACGAGGACGTCGAGTCCAAGGTGGAATTGCGCAAGGCGCGCAAGAGCGAGACGACTGATGTCCCGGCCTACTGATGATCAGATCGTGAACATCAAGTGGCGCCATCGGCACCATAAGCGGAAATCTTAGATCAATCCACATAGGTGGGTGCGGTCGACCAGCGGTGATTGTCGTACCCCTCGCGTAGCGTCCTCACGAGATCATCGAGAGGAAGACACTCACCATGGAACTCATGTCGCACCTGCCGCCGGACGACCGAGAGCGGGTCGAGGCCCGACTGCGGCGGAACCTCATGGTCTGGCTTACGACCGTGCGCCCCGATGGGCAGCCGATCAGTGTCCCGGTCTGGTTCCTGCTCCGCGAGGACGGCACGATCCTGCTCTACAGCCGTCCGGGGACGCAGAAGTTACGGAATCTCGCCGACAATCCCAAGGTGAGCCTGGGGTTGGACGTCACCGACATCGGCAGGAATGTGGTGCGCGTGGAAGGCACCGCCGCGGTGGCGCCCGAACAGCCCGCCGCCGATCGGAATCCCGAGTATCTGGCCAAATACACCGAACGCATCGGGGCTCTGTTCGACACTCCCGATCGGTTCGCGGATCTCTTCTCCACGGCGGTGATCATCACACCGATGAAACTGCGCATCTGATCACGCCCTGCTCCCCGGATGCGCGATGTACAGCTCGGGGATGAGAGCGAACGACTCGAACAGGAACATGGCCGGTGTGCGAT
>JALZNB010000521.1 GCA_030857905.1 Actinomycetota bacterium | reverse complement strand
GGCCGCCACTGGCTCGGTGAGGCCGATGCCGATGAGCAGGCCAGCGCCGCGAACGTCCGCGATCAGCGGGTGGTCGAGCGCGTCGATTCCGGCGGTGATGGCCTTGCCGATGGCCGAGACGTGGTCGAGCAGACCGTCCTCCGCGATCGTGCGCAAGACCGCGAGACCGGCGGCGCACGCGACCGGGTTGCCGCCGAAGGTGGTGCCGTGGTGGCCGGGGGCGAACAGGTCGGCGGCCGGACCGACCGCGACGCACGCGCCGAGGGGAAGGCCGCCGCCGAGGCCCTTGGCCAGGGTGAACACATCCGGGACGATACCGGCCCGGTGGAAGGCGAACCAACCGCCGAGCCTGCCGATGCCGGTCTGCACCTCGTCGAGCACGAGCAGGGCACCCGCGTTCGCGGTGATCTCGCGCGCGACCTGCAAGTAGCCGTCCGGGGCCGCGATCACACCACCCTCGCCGAGAACAGGCTCGATGAACACCGCGGCGGTGTCACCGTCCACAGCGGACCGCAGCGCCTCGACATCGCCGAACGGGATGTGCGTGACACCGGGGACGACCGGCTCGAACGGGGTGCGCTTGACGGGCTGGCCGGTGAGCGCGAGCGCGCCCATCGTGCGGCCGTGGAACGCGCCTTCGCAGGCGATGACCTTGGTCTTCCCGGTGAGCCTGGCGAGCTTGAACGCGGCCTCGTTGGCCTCGGCGCCGGAGTTGCAGAACAACACCCTGCCCTCGATCCCGGCGAGGTCGAGGATCTTGTCGGCCAACTCGACGGTGACCGGGTTGCCGTAGAGGTTCGAGGTGTGGGCGAGCGTGCCGATCTGCGTGGTGACCGCGTCGACGATCGCCGGGTGGGCCTGGCCGAGGGCGTTGGTGGCGATGCCGCCGACCAGGTCGAGGTAGCGGGTGCCGTCGGCGTCCCACACGTGGGCGCCCACGCCGCGCACCAGGGTGATCTCGGGTGTGCCGTAGTTGTTCATCAGCGACGCCTGCCACCGCCTGCGACCGTCCTGATTGGACTCGATCACGCGTCTTCCCCCTCGGCCGGCAGAACCATGGTGCCGACACCTCGGCCGGTGAACACCTCCAGCAACACCGAGTGCGCCAGCCGTCCGTCGATGACGTGTGCCTTCGGGACTCCGCCGGTGACCGCGCGCAGACAGGCCTCCATTTTCGGTACCATGCCGCCTGCCAGGCCGGACAGCAGTTTCTCAAGCTCGCCCGCCCGAATCTCGTGCAGCAGCGAGGACGGGTCTGGCCAATCGGCGTAAAGGCCCTCGACATCGGTGAGCACGATCAGCTTCTCGGCGGCGAGCGCGATGGCCAACGCCGCGGCGGCGGTGTCGGCGTTCACGTTGTGGGTCACACCGTCGCGGTCCGCGGCCACTGTGGACACCACGGGGACACGGCCCGCGTTGACGATGTCGAGCACAGCCTCCGGGTTGACCTCGACGACGTCGCCGACCAGACCGAGGTCGACCTCTTCGCCGTCGACGACGGCGGCGCGGCGCTCGGCGATGAACAGGTGGGCGTCCTCGCCGGAGATGCCGACCGCGTGCGGGCCGTGCTGGTTGATCAAACCGACGAGTTCGCGGCCGACCTGGCCGGTGAGCACCATCCGCACGACGTCCATGGTCTCCGGCGTGGTGACCCGCAGCCCCGCCGTGAACTCACCGGGAATGCCGAGCCGGGTCAGCATCGCGCTGATCTGCGGACCGCCGCCGTGCACGACGACCGGGCGCAGGCCCGCGAGGCGCAGGAACACGATGTCCTGCGCGAACGCCCGCTTGAGCGTGTCATCGATCATCGCGTTGCCGCCGTACTTGACGACGACGAGCGCGCCGTGGAATCGCCGCAGCCACGGCAGGGCCTCGATGAGCACACCCGCCTTCTCCATGGCGAGCGCACGTTCCCTGGCGAGGTCGGTCATGACGAGTACGCGCTGTTCTCTTCGACGTAGCCGTGCGAGAGGTCGGTGGTGAGGACGGTGCCGGTGCCCTCGCCCGCGTGGAGGTCGATCTCGACCAGGATGTCCTTTCCGGACAGATCGACGCTTTCCCTGTCCACACCGCGAAGCCCGCCCTTGCAGACGGCGACACCGTTGAGGACGATGTCGAGGTTTCGCTGGTCGAACTCGGTCGGTGCGTTGCCGACCGCCATCGCGATGCGGCCCCAGTTGGGGTCACTGCCGAAGAAGGCTGTCTTGCACAGATTGTCCTGGGCGACCGTGCGCGCGGTGGCGACGGCCTCGGCGTCGGTGGCCGCGCCGCGGACGATGATGGTGACGTGTTTGGTGGTGCCCTCTGCGTCGGCCTGCAACTGCGCGACCAAATCGGCGCAGACCTCGGTGAGCGCCGCGGTGAATTCGGCCGGGACCGCTGTGCGGCCGGAGGCGCCGGAGACGAGCAGGAGGACGGTGTCGTTGGTGGAGGTACCACCGTCGACGTCGAGACGATTGAAGGTCCGCTCGACGGCCGTCCGCAGCGCACTGTCCACTTCGGACTTATCGATGACGGCGTCGGTGGTGATGACCGAGAGCATGGTCGCCATGTTGGGCGCGCACATACCCGCGCCCTTGGCGAAACCGCCGATGGTCCACCCGTCCGCGTGGCGCAGCGAGGTCTGTTTCGGCACGCTGTCGGTCGTCATCACGGCGGTCGCGGCGGCGAGGCCCGCCTCGGCACCATGGTCGAGCCGCTGCACGGCAGTGTCCACACCGGACAGAACGGCATCCATCGGAAGTCGCTCGCCGATGAGGCCGGTCGAGCAGACGGCGACGTCGATCGCGCCGATTCCGAGGACGTCGGCGACCTTCTCGGCGGTGGCGTGGGTGTCCTGGAAACCCTCCGGGCCGGTGCACGCGTTGGCGCCGCCGGAGTTCAGGATGACGGCCTTGAGGGTGCCGGTGGTCAGGACCTGCTGTGACCAGAGGACCGGCGCGGCCTTGACCTTGTTGCGGGTGAACACACCCGCCGCCGCGTCGGCCGGGCCGTCGTTGACCACGAGGGTGAGGTCGGGGTCGCCGGTGGCCTTGATGCCCGCCGCGATGCCCGCCGCGCGAAAACCCCGAGCGGCGGCGACACCGAGTGAACGATCGATCATGGCGCGACTCCCGCGGTGGACAGGCCGGTCGTCTCCGGCAAACCGAGTGCGATGTTCATCGACTGCACGGCGGCCCCGGCCGTGCCTTTCGTGAGGTTGTCGATCGCGGCCACGGCGACGAGCCTGCCGAGGTCGCGGTCGATGGTCACCTGGAGTTGGACCGCGTTGGAGCCGAGCACCGCCGCCGTCGTGGGCCACTGGCCTTCGGGAAGCAGGTACACGAACGGTTCGTCGGCGTACGCCTGCTCGTAGGCCGGGCGGACGTCGGTGTGCGGATCGACGAGCTGGGCGCTGCACGTGGCCAGGATGCCGCGCGGCAGCGGGGCGAGCACGGGGGTGAAGGAGACCGCGACCGGCGCTTTCGCGATGGCGCTGAGGTTCTGGGTGATCTCGGGAGTGTGTCGGTGGGCGCCGCCGACGCCGTACGCGCTGAGCGAGCCCATGACCTCCGAGCCGATCAGGTTGGTCTTGACGCTCTTGCCCGCACCGGATGTGCCGGACACCGCGACCACGACGACCTCGGGCTCGATCAGGTTGTGCCGGACCGCCGGAGCGAGCGCCAGCGAACTGACCGTCGGATAACAGCCGGGCACGGCGACCCGCTTGGTGTTCACGAGCGCGTCTCGACCACCGGGCAATTCGGGCAGACCGTAGGGCCAGTGGCCCGCGTAGTCGCCGCCGTACCACCGATCCCAGGCGGCGACGTCGGTGAGCCGATGATCGGCGCCACAGTCGATCACCAGGGTGTCCGACCCGAGTTCGGCGGCGACCGCGGCCGAGCGGCCGTGCGGCAGAGCGAGGAAGACGACGTCGTGACCATCGAGCGTCTCGGCCGAGGTCTCCTCCAGCATCCGATCGGCAAGGGACGGCAGGTGGGGCTGATGCTCACCGAGGCGCGAACCCGCGTTGCCGCCCGCCGTCAGTGCGCCAATCTCGATTTCGGGGTGGGCGAGCAGTAGGCGCAACAACTCGCCGCCCACATAGCCACTCGCACCCGCCACCGCGATCCGAACCGTCACGTGGATGATTATGCACTCCGATGCAAACTTACTCAAATCATGTGGTCGACAGTGACCGGCCCCACATCCGAGGTGTCGGTTCGCAGTTCATCCGTACGGGTGGCTGCGCCCGGCACCCGGAGGCGAAAGGTAGATCGACTTGTAGCGTCGGAGGCTCTGGAACGCAGGGGGTCAGGCGCGATGACGGTTCAGAACCAGCGAGACGACATCGGCGAGGTAGGTGTTCAGCCGGATGGACAGTCACCCGGGGCCGACGTTGGGGTGCGGAACACCGTAGTCGCGGCCTCGGTGTCGGGGATTGTGGTGCAGGCCCAGATGTTGACCACCGGCGACACCCACCATCACCACCGTCTCGCGCCTGGGCGGCCGGTGCCGCGGCAGTTGCCCGCCGTCCCGTCCACGTTCGTCGGCCGCGTTCACGAGCGCGCCGAATTCACTGCCGCGTTGGAACACAGTGTGATCGTGGCGCTCGCGGGACCAGGGGGCATCGGCAAGACGTGGCTGGCACTGCACTGGGCCCACCAGCACGCCGAGCGGTTTCCCGACGGGCATCTGTTCGTCAACCTGCACGGCTTCTCGCCAACCGGGGAGCCGATGACGTCAGCGGAGGCGGTGCGCGGGTTCCTCGACGCCCTCGGTGTCGATCCCCACCGCATCCCCGCGGATTCACACGCCCAAGCCGCGCTCTACCGCAGCCTGGTCGCCGGGAAGCGCATGCTCATCGTGCTGGACAACGCGGCCACCGTCGAGCAGATCATCCCGCTGCTGCCGGGCGACGCCGGGTGCGTGGTCGCGGTGACCAGCCGTAGACGTCTCGACAGCCTCGTCACCGCCCACGGCGCCCACCCTCTGCATCTCGGGGTGCTCACCGCCATCGAGGCCCGCGACCTGCTCACCACCCGGCTCGGCGTCGACCGGGTCGGGTCCGAACCCGGGGCCGTTGACGACCTGCTCGCGGTCTGCGGCGGATTCCCCCTGGCCCTGGCGATCGTCGCCGGACGCGCCCGCACCCACCCTCGTCTACCGCTGGCCACCCTGGCGTCCGAACTTCGTGACGAAGCCACCCGCCTGGATGTCCTCGACAGCGACGACTCGGCCGCCAGCCTGCCCACTGTCCTGTCCTGGTCGCTACGCGCCCTCACCGCGGAGCAGCGGGAGGCGTTCGCGTTGCTGGGGATCGCCGCGGGCTCCGACATCGGCCGGGACGCCACCGCGAGTCTCCTCGGCGTGTCCTCGGCCAGGGTGCGAACGATATTGCGGAGTCTGGAGCAGGTGTCCCTGCTCGACCAGGACACCCCGGGCCGGTGGCGGATGCACGACCTGATCCGCCGTTACGCGGTGGAGCGGGCGACTCAGGACCATACCGGCGCCGAGCGCGAGGCCGCGATCCACAGGGTGGTGGACTTCTACCTCCACACGGCCGAAGCGGGCGCGCGGCTGCTGCAAACACCGGTCTACGAACCGATGGTGCCCTTTGAACAACCGTCCGACGGCTGCGTCCCGCGGCCGCCGGGCGACGCGCGCGCGGCGCTGGCGTGGTTCGAGGCCGAGTACCGGAATCTGGGCGCCGTGGAGCAGGCCGCCGCGGAGTCGGCGTGGGACACACGCGTCTGGCAGATGGCCTGGGCTATGCAGGTCTTCCGCATATTGCGGGGACACATCGGCGACAACGTGACCGCTTGGCGGGCGGCCCTCACGGCCGCCTACCGTCTTCCGGGACCGACGATCGTGGCGTGGACGCGCGGGATACTCGGTGTGGCCCTGG
>JALZNB010000506.1 GCA_030857905.1 Actinomycetota bacterium | reverse complement strand
GAGCTACCGAGCTGCTCCACCCCGCGCTGTGAGGACAACATTACACGGTCCTGCTGGGATGTTTCGGCGGGGGTCCTTTAAGGGGATGGCGGCTCTGTGTTGGCTGGTCAGGGTGTTCTGTCGAGGTTATTGGGTGCTTCGGGGCGGCCCTTGTGGTGTGGGGGGTTTGAGGTTGGGGGTCATATTTTTTGGGCTGGCTGTGTGTGGGGGATCGTTGGTGATCAGTCCACTATGGAGCTGGGTAGGGGGTTGTCAGTTTGGCCTGGCGCAGAGCGGAGGCCCACCACGTCAGTTGGTCCAAGAGCACGGTGGCGGCTGTACTGACCGCCGCTTCGTCCACGGGGGTTCCGGCGGGGGTGAAGCAGGCGCTCGCGCCGGAGAAGCTGACAGTTTCTCGGATGGTGACCGCGTGCAGCTCCGCCAGAACCAGGCGGAGCTGCTCGGCGGCGCGTAGGCCGCCCGAGATGCCGCCGTAGGTCACGAAGGCGACTGGTTTGCCTCGCAAGCCGAGATACAGGGAGTCCAAGGCGACCTTGAGTGGGCCGGGGTACCCGTGGTTGTACTCCGGGGTCACGATCACCATGGCGTCGGCGGCGACGGTCGCCGCTTCCAGGTCGATGTCGTCGGCGAGGTCGAGCAGGGTCACCTCGACGTCGTCGCGCTGCTTGACCTGGCCGACGAACCACGCCGCGACCGTCGGGCCGAACCGGCCGTTCCGTGTGCTGCCGATCAGTACCGCCAGCTTGATCCGCTCCGGCATCTCTGTCTCCCGTTGGTCGATGAAGGTACGACGCCCACCGTAGAACATCCAGTAATGTCGAGGTCAAGGCCCCGCTGAAGGGGGCAAACGTCGGATCGGCCGGAAAATGATCGTCCATTGCGGACACAAAATCGCACTGAACGTCGACGGGACACGGAAAGTGATCTGGACCACATTTGGAAATCGGCACCTATTGGCGCAGTGGCTACGGCGTGACATCTTCCGACTGCGCCGAACGGGTAACCGTCATCATGGAGATCCACTCCTTCGGGTGAGCAAGGTCGAGCAGTCCACGTGGGACCGTCGGATGTTGGTCTGGATGGGGCTGTGCGCTTGCGCTATTCGGTCGCGGGCCAAACGTGGCGACTGCGCCGATTTTCGATCAGCCACAGTGGACTCCGGCAGATGGCCACTGTGGACAGCACGACGATGTCATGGCACCGTGAAGGGGTGTCTGAATTGAATGCAACCGCCGCCGCACTTCTGGGCTTGCTGCACGACGGTCCACAGACCGGCGGTCAGCTTGTGTCGGCCGCGCGAGAGCGCTTCGGCTCCTTCTTCAGTGTTACCCGAAGCCAGGTCTATCGAGAATTGCCCGCGCTCGCCGACGCCGGACTCGTCCGTCTCGGCAAGCAGGGTCCGCGTTCCAGCCAGCAGTACGTGATCACCGCTGCGGGCAAGAAGGCGTTCAAGTCGTGGCTTGGCGGCGAGCCGGGTCCCGATCACCTGCGCAGCCCGCTGATCCTGCGACTGGTCCATGCCAGTGCGCTGACCGGCAAGCAGCGGGCGGGTCTGCTCGACGCGGCCAAGCAGGTCTACAACGTCGAGCACGAGGACGCGAAGAACGCGGCCAAGGCGGCCGAGGACCCGTACGCGAAGGCGATCGCCGAGTTCGGTGTCGCCCGCGCGAAGGCGGTCCTCAAGCTGCTCGACTCGATCCCCAAGGCCTGACCGCCGGTACCGCCGCAGCGGCGACGTCTGAGTCCGCGTAATCTTTTTTGACGTGAACCCGGACGTCGCCACTGACATCAAGGACCTCTCCGCCACGTTGTCCAGCGTCGAGGCGGTGATGGACCTCGATGGGCTGCGCGCGCAGATCGTCGAGTTGGAGAACCAGGCTGCCCGCCCGGACCTCTGGGACGATCCCGAGTCCGCGCAAAAGGTGACCAGTCAGCTCTCTCACCGTCAGGGCGAGCTCCGGCGGATCGAGGAGCTGCGCTCCCGTCTCGACGATCTCTCGGTGCTCTACGAGCTGGCCGAGGAGGACGGCGGCGCGGGTGCTCTCGCCGACGCCGACGCCGAGCGCGAGCGCCTGCATACCGACATCTCCTCGCTTGAGGTGCGGACGCTGCTCTCCGGTGAGTACGACGAGCGCGACGCGCTGATCACCATCCGGGCCGAGGCCGGGGGCGTCGACGCCGCCGACTTCGCCGAGATGCTCATGCGGATGTACCTGCGCTGGAGCGAGCGCCACCACTACGCGACCGATGTCTACGACACCTCCTTCGCCGAGGAGGCGGGCATCAAGTCGGCCACCTTCAAGGTGACCGCGCCGTACGCCTACGGCACGCTCTCGGTCGAGCAGGGCACTCACCGGCTGGTGCGGATCTCGCCGTTCGACAACCAGGGCCGCAGGCAGACTTCCTTCGCCGCGGTCGAGGTCGTCCCGGTCACCGAGCAGGCCGACCACGTGGAGATCGACGAGAAGGACCTGCGCGTCGACGTGTACCGCTCGTCGGGGCCGGGCGGCCAGGGTGTCAATACGACGGACTCCGCTGTCCGGTTGACCCACATCCCCACCGGCATCGTCGTCTCGTGCCAGAACGAGCGTTCGCAGTTGCAGAACAAGGCGTCTGCGATGGCTGTCCTCCAGGCGAAGCTGCTTGAGCGCCGCAGGCAGGAGGACCAAGCGAAGATGGATGCCCTCAAGGACAGCTCCAGCGGCTCGTGGGGCAACCAGATGCGCTCCTATGTCCTGCACCCGTACCAGATGGTCAAGGACCTGCGCACGGACTTCGAGGTCGGAAACCCGTCCGCGGTGCTGGACGGCTACATCGATGGCTTCCTGGAGGCCGGTATCCGCTGGCGTCGCACCCACGCGGGCTGAAATGCCTGCGCGTGACCGCCGAACACGGTGTGTACGCGGACGTTCACCAGCGGAAACTGATACCTGGCCCGAGGCAACGGGTCGATAACGGCCGCGAGTACACTCGCCCACCGTGATCCGGCTCGAACAAGTATCCAAGGTCTACAAGACCTCCACGCGTCCCGCCATGGAGAACGTCTCGGTCGAAATCGACAAGGGCGAGTTCGTCTTCCTGATCGGCCCGTCGGGGTCGGGGAAGTCGACGTTCCTGCGGCTGTTGCTGCGCGAGGAAGTGCCAAGCAAGGGCAAGGTCTACGTCGCCAACTTCGATGTCGCGCGCATGGCCAGGCGTCGCGTCCCCCGCCTGCGGCAGTCGATCGGTTGTGTCTTCCAGGACTTCCGGCTGCTGGCCAACAAGACCGTCGCGGAGAACGTGGCGTTCGCCCTTGAGGTGATCGGCAAGCCTCGGCACACCATCCGCAAGGTCGTGCCCGAGGTGTTGGAGCTGGTCGGTCTCGAAGGCAAGGCCGAGCGGATGCCGCACGAACTCTCCGGCGGTGAGCAGCAGCGGGT
>JALZNB010000498.1 GCA_030857905.1 Actinomycetota bacterium | reverse complement strand
GCGCCACGTAAACGTGGCATCCCGCTGCTTTACGGGGCGCGCATGCCACGTAAAGGGTTGGCGCGGCACGTTTACGTGGCTTGCGGACCGGCGCTCGTGCTGGTCACTCGGCGCCGCGACCTGCCCGGGCCGGGGGCGGCTCGGTCGCCTCGCGGGCCAGTGCCCCGCTCTTGCGGTCGGCGAGGTAGTCAGTCATCTCCTTCTTGACCACCGGCAGCAACAGGTACACGCCCAGCAGGTTGACGAACGCACAGAGGAAGAGCATCCCGTCGGCGAAGGCGAGCACCTTGTCGAAGGTGAGCACGGTACCGATCACGGTGAAGAGGCAGAAGATCACGCGGTAGAGGGTCTCCGAGAACGGGCTGCGCCCGAACAGAGTTGTCCAGGCCTTGAGGCCGTAGTAGCTCCAGGTGATCAGCGTGGAGAAGGCGAACAGCGCCACCGCGACCGCGAGGATGATCGGGAAGCCCGGGATGACGGTCTCGAACGCCTTCGAGGTGACGACGACACCGTCCGGCTCGGCCGCACCTCCGGCGAACTTCTCCTGGGCGTTGGTGTAGAACGGCGGCTTGGCGATGATGATGGTCAACGCGGTCATCGTGCAGATGATCACGGTGTCGATGAACGGTTCGAGCAGCGCCACGAACCCCTCGCTCACCGGGCGACGGGTCTTGACCGCCGAGTGTGCGATGGCCGCTGAACCGAGGCCGGCCTCGTTCGAGAAAGCGGCCCGCTGGAAGCCGACGATCAGTACGCCGATGACGCCGCCTGCGACGCTTGCAGGGTTGAACGCACCGGTCACGATGTCGACGATCGCGCCGGGGATCTGGCCGACGTTCGTGAAGATGACGATCAGACAGCCAATGACGTAGATCGCGGCCATGGCGGGCACCAGCTTGCTGGTCACCTTACCGATGGACTTGATGCCACCGATGATCACCGCGGCGATCAGGCCGGCCAGGATGAGGCCGAAGATCAGGGCCGCCCCGTCGCTGCCGAGGAAGCCGTCGTCGCCGCCGGTGACCTCCTGGGCCTGGGCGAAGGTCTGGTTGGCCTGGAACATGTTGCCGCCGGCGACACCGAACAGAAAGATGGCGACCGCGTACAGCCCGGTCATGACCTTGGCCGGAACCTTGCCGAAGCGGTCGAAGGCCACCGGCAGGTAGCGGAAAGGCCCGCCGGTGACGGTGCCGTCCTCGTGCACCTCGCGGTACTTCACCCCCAGCGTGCACTCGGCGAACTTGGTGGCCATGCCCAGCAGGCCGGCGAGGATCATCCAGAACGTCGCACCCGGGCCACCGATCACGACCGCGACACCGACGCCGGCGATGTTGCCGAGCCCGACCGTGCCCGACAGCGCCGAGCTCAGCGCCTGGAAGTGCGTGACCTCGCCCTCGTCCTGCTCGTGGCTGTACTTCCCGCGGATGACCTCCAGCGAGGTCGAGAAGCCGCGGACCTGGATGGCGCGGTAGTAGATGGTGAAGATGAGCGCGGCCGCCACCAGCCAGAAGGTCACGAAGGGCGCCTCGGTCCCCGTCCCGGGGACCGGGAGCGGGAAGAAGATGATCTTGGTCGTCCACGCCTCGATCGGCGTGAAGACTGAGTTGATCGCGTCCTCGATGGACGCGAGCCATCCGGCCTCGGCTGCCATCGGCACCCGTGCTGCGAGTGAAGTCATGGCTGCACCCCACCGCACATCGAGCGCGAGCGCAACGATTCACGCCGTATTCATCGGAGCGTTTATGCGGTGTTGACGTGGCCCACCCGACGTCGCCGGCCCGTTAGGGTCGTTCTGGTGGGTCCTGCGCTGCACGTCGCCGTCATCGGCTCGGGCCCGTCGGGCTTCTACGCCGCCGCCGCGCTGCTGGCTGCCGAGGACCCCGTCGTCCACGTGGACGTCCTCGAAAGGCTGCCTACCCCATGGGGCCTCGTACGATCCGGCGTCGCGCCCGACCACCCGAAGATCAAGTCGGTCGCCGCCACCTTCGAGCAGATCGCCGCGCACGAGCGGTTCCGCTGGTACGGCAACGTCGACCTCGGCACCGACGTGAGCGGTGCGGAGCTGCTGGCGGCGTACGACGCGGTGGTCTATGCGCTGGGGGCGCAGAGCGACCGGCACCTGGAGGTGCCCGGCGAGCGGCTGCCCGGCAGCGTTGCGGCCACCGACGTGGTCGGCTGGTACAACGGCCACCCGCACTACCCCGACCTCGAGCTGTCGCTGCACCACGAGCGGGCGGTCGTGGTGGGCAACGGCAACGTGGCGCTGGACGTCGCCAGGATGCTGTGCTCCCCGGTGGCCGACCTCGACCGCACCGACATCGCCGACCACGCGCTCGAGGTGCTCGCCGGCAGCTCCGTCCGCGAGGTTCTGGTCGTCGGGCGGCGGGGGCCCACCCAGGCCACCTGGACGACGCTCGAGCTGCGCGAGCTCGGTGACCTCGCCGACGTCGACGTGGTGGTCGAGCCGAGCGGGGCGCTGGACGTTGACGACGACGGCCTGCCACCGGTCGTACGCCGCAACCTGAAGACGCTGCGGGCTCTCGCCGGTCGCCCGCAGCGGAGCGGCGCGCGGCGGTTGGTCTTCCGGTTCTTGCGCTCGCCGGCAGCGCTGCACGGTAACGGGC
>JALZNB010000487.1 GCA_030857905.1 Actinomycetota bacterium | reverse complement strand
TTCGAGTTCGGCGTACGCGCGCAAGGAGACGCCGTCGACCGCGGGGGGCGGCAGCGGCGGTGCGACCACCACCGGTACGGACACGGACACCTTGATCGTCATACCCGCGCTGACCGCCGCGGTGATCCGGCCACTGCCCGCGCCGGGCAGGGCCTGCACGCGGAACAGCAGGGTCACCGAGTCGCCGGGCACCAGACCGGTGGACGTGCCGCAGCGGATCGTGCCGGTGCCGCCGGGACAGAAGACCGTGCCGGTGCGTTGGGCGCCGTTGAGCCGCAGCATCGGTTCGGCGGTGAGCCGCGTCGGGCTCGACGGAATGGCACGCACCCCCGCGGGCAGCGACAACACCGCCGTGACGGGCTCCGACCGGCTGCCCCCGGTGTTGCGCACGGTGAAGGGCACGTCCGCCGGATCGCCGCCGGGAACGAGCGCGATCGTCTCGCCCGGACCTTCGGCGGACAGGCTCGGTGGACCGGGTCGCGGTGTCGGCACCGGTGCCGGGGGCGGCTGCGGCTGCTCGGGAACAGGCAACATCGGTGCCTGGGTTGCCACCTGCGGCGCGGGCTGCGCGGGGGCCGGTGGCGCGGGAGCGGGCGGGACGGGGACCACGGGAGGCGGTGACTGAGGTGCCAGGGGTGCCGTGGGTGCCGGAGACTCGGGGACAGGCGCGGCGGCCGGAATCTCCTGCCCGGTGGGGGACGCGGCCAGACCAACCGCGATGGCGACAGCGAGGGCCACACCCGAGACGGCCGCGCCGAGGAACTGTCGGGGTGCGCCCGCGGCGGCGGCGCCCGCGGCACCCGCGCTCGATCCGGCGACAGCGCCCGCCGCGACGAGAGTGACGCCCGCGGTGGCCTTGGTGGCGGCCAGATATCCCGCGGCGCCTCCCAGACCCAACACGAGCGGCGCGACGATCCCACGCAGGCCCGCGTTGACGTCGGTGAGTTCCGCGGCCAGCGCGCGACAGCGGTCGCACTCGTCGAGATGGGACTCGACCTGCGCCTTCTCCCGCTTGGACAGTCCGTCGCGCACCCACGCGCCGAGCCGGTCCGCGGTGGAACGGCACTTCTCCGCTGTGTTCTCGGCCAGGTGGACCTGGAGGTACGCCTGGCGCAGGCCCTCGCGGGCGCGGTAGGCGAGCGCGGAGACGCCGTTCGGCGTGAGCCCCAGCAGGGGTGCCACCTGCGCGGGCGACTCACCCTCGATCTCGGTGTGCCACAGCACCGCCTGCCACCGCTCGGGCAGCAGGGCGAAGGCGCGCGCGGCGAGGCTGCGTTCGAGCCCGGCGACCGCGGTGTCGGAGAACGGCACACTCACCGTCTCCGGGTTCACCCCGCTGACTTGGGAAACGTCGTCGGACAGTTCCAGTTTCCGGTCGCGTCGGGTCTTGTCGTAAGCGGTGTGCCGCAGCGCGGTGAGCAGGTAGGCGCGAAACGCCGAGTCCGGCCCTCGGCCCTGGCGGAGCGTGTCGAGCACCTTCGCGAACGCTTCGGACACCAGGTCGTCGGCCTCGGCTGTGGATCTGGTCAGCTGTCGCGCGAGATTGTGCGCGGCGCCGAGATGGCGTTCGTAGAGCGATGCGTAGGCCGACACGGTCCCGGAACGCACCGAATCGATCAGTTCGGCATCACTCGGGCCGTCGACATCGGCCGGAACAGTCGACACGGTCCTCCCTCGATTCGTCGCTGGTGCCGTGTCCCCAGGACTCCCCTCCCGGACACAGCGCCAACGCTCCGCGACAAGTGTGACGGATACCCAGGCAACCGTCACCTCCTCACTCGGGTGGAGGAGTACTCATTTCGAATATTCGGGGACGCGGGGCATTCGGATGGCGCGGCAGCGTCACGCCGGGCTGCCTGTCTCGTTCCTTCCTCGGGCACCGGAGAAGGGATTCGACGCGTGGCGGTACGACAGGTGGGGTCGCGGTGGCATCGCGGCGATGCTGACGGTACTGACCGGCTGCTTCGCATGTTGCGCGCGCGCTGGCGCACAGCGAGCATCGCCGCCGGTTGGCGCTGGCCGAGCGACTGGGGTCTGCCGGAGGTCGACGGGGTGTGCTCGTCGGTCATCGCGGGCATGGACCTGGCTTGCGCGCTCACCGACCTCGGTCGGGCCCGCGCGCGGTCGGGGGCGGGTCTGGACGAGACGTTGACCGATCTCGCCGCGCTGCACGCCGTGCTCGATTCCCCGCTGGAGGTCGACGGCCTGGTGTCCGCCGCCCCGGATGCCATGCCGGTACGGCTGTTGCGGCCGACCGCGATCGCATGGGCGGATACCGCCCTGGGCGACCCGCGGACCGCCGACGCCACCGAGACGCTGACCGGCTTGGCCACCGAGGAGTACCTGCGGGTGCGACTCGGCGAGGTCTACCGGCGGGGCCGTCGCGGCGGGTACAGCCCGGCGGACCGGTTCGCGCTGTTGGTGGTCACCCTCGACCTGTCGAAGGTCTCAGGCTGGCCCCGGCTGATGGCGATGGTCCTGGTCGCCGACGTGTTGCGGCGGGTGTTCGACGGCGGCGAGAGCCTGGCCGTGCTCGGACCCTCCGTGGCGGTGATCCTCGCCGAACGCGACAACGCCCTGGCCGAACGTGCGGCCGACGCGCGGTTGCTGACCGCCGACATGCTCAGCGTCGACCCGGATCTGCGCTACGCCCAGCGGCCGGAGTTTCGCATCGAGCGCCTGCCCGAGTCCGAACCCGCCGCTCTGCGGCTGGTCCACGCCGTCCGTCGGGCCTGAACCGGGACCTGTCCGGAGCCGGTCCGGTGCCATGGTTTGCTGTCCGGCGTGATCGCCAGTCGTACGCGTCCGTTGCTCGCGTTGTCCGTGGTCCCCGTCCTCTGTGTCCTGCTCGGAGTCGTCGGTTGGCGGTTGGATTGGCATCTCGGCGTCGACGAGACGGTGTACCGCTCCGGGGCGATCGCCCTGCTGCGCGGTGAACCCCTCTACGCCAGGCTTTTCCTCGACTCGCAACCATCGTGGGCGCAACTGCCGTTCACCTACCCGCCCACGGCGGCGCTGCTGTTCCTGCCGCTCGTGTTGGTACCGACGCAGGTGGCCTGGGGCCTGCTCGCGGCAGCGTCCATTGTGGCCACCTCGGTCGTCGTCCTCGTGACATCGCGCGCCCTGCCCGATCGTCCACAGTGGATGACCGGTCCGAAGGTCGTCGTGCTGCTGGCGATCGTGGCGCTCGGGCTCGAACCGGTGTGGCGCACGCTCGCCCTCGGGCAGATCAACCTGCTGCTGATGGCGATGATCGTGCTCGACGTCCTGCTCATCGGCGTGGCGAAGACACCGATGCGTCGCTTCGGCGGGGTACTGATCGGTATCGCGGCCGCGGTCAAGCTCACCCCGCTGATCTTCGTGGCGCACCTTCTCGTCACCGGCAGGCGGGCGGACGCCCTGCGCGCGATCGGGACGTTCGCCGTGCTGCAGGGCGGGCTGTTCCTCCTGATCCCCGGCGACGTGCGCGCGTTCTGGGGTGACGCCGTGCGTGACCCGCATCGCATCGGTCCGATCCACCAGGTCGGAAACCAGTCAATCAACGGGTTGGTCCTGCGACTCACCGGCAACGCCGACTGGTCGCTCGCCGCGGCTCTCGCGGTCGGTGCCGTGCTGGCGGTCCCGTGCGTGCTGCTGGTCCGGCGACTGCACCAACGACGGCGTCCGGTGCCCGCGCTGCTGGTCACGGCGTTCCTGGGGCTGCTGGTGAGTCCGGTGTCGTGGTCACACCACTGGGTGTGGGTGGTGCCGCTCGTGGTCTTCCTGCTCGCCAGGGTGTCGGTGGCCGTCCCCAAGCTCGGGTGGGCGAGCCGGTTCAGATTCGGCGGGGCCGCGTCCGTTGTGTTGATTTTCAGCAGTTGCGTGCTGATTTTCCTGCATTACCTCAAGGCTGAAACCGACTGGGGCGCCCTCGATTTCGTCGTCGGCAGCGCCTATCTGCTGGTGCCGTTGGTGGCCGGGGCGACCGTGCTGCTCAGGCG